>WRGP01000001.1 GCA_009787135.1 Bacillota bacterium
GGATTGATGGTGTGCGGTATAGTTGGCCCCGCTGCAGGATTGATAAAATCTGCGGGATTCTTGCTCGGATTTGACATACCATTTTTTGTTATGAGATTTGACAGTTATGAACCACATCCGCTACTGGCATTTCCAATCACGATTGTATTTGGTATTTTGATCTTTCTGTTAGGGAGAAGAATATGGAAAGCGGTAATCAGCTATATTCGAAAAGTATCTGATACCAAACGTATACTGGATGACATATCGTAAAGAACGTCAGTTCGATGAAAGCAAAGGGATGAAAACAGCCCGGAAATCTGCTGAAATATTTGTTAAACGACAAAAGAAAAGACGTCGGGCGGTCGTTTACATCGACAAAAAAGCCTTCAATACATGGATTTTGTGCGGGAACTTCTTGTTGAACGTGCGCCGCATTTCGTCAATCGAGTAATCGCAAACCATGCCAATGTTTGGCGCGGTCACTGCCTTAAAATATGCCTGAGTCAGAATACTCGCCGGAAACAAACTGGCCGAGACCAGAATGTTGGTATCAATCAAACACTTCATTCCTGTTCCTCGGCTCTCATTTCCATAATCATGCCGGCCACATCGTCATCCGAAAGCAGACCGGCTTTCTCGGCTTCGCCGTCCATTTCCTTCCGGAGCATCTTCATGGCGTAAACGGCTGAGTTCATCAGCACCACCCGGTCGCTATAGCTTTTTCTCAAATAAAAAGAAAAGGCCTTTTCTGAAATGAACCTCGCCTGTTTTCGCGTAGCCAAGCTTTTCATACAGCTTTAGAGCGGCCGGGTTTTGTGAGAAAGCATCAAGGCGGATCGATTCTATGCCTTGTCTTTGAAGCAAAGTCTCGGCGGCAAGCATAGCTTGCGCTCCCACGCCCATATTCTGAAAAGCCGGGTTTACACACAATCTATGCACCGCGCGGAAAGCGGCAGTCTCATACTGCCAAGCACCTTGCTTATATGCAGGATCGCATTCCTGGTTTACCACAAAAGTGGCGGCGAGGACATCGCCGTTTCTGCATAGGTAAAGAGAGCCATTTTGAATGTCTTTTTCATGAATCTCGGGGCTAGGATACACCTCATCCCACTGATCAATTCCCAGAGCGTTCAGGTGCTGAATGGCTTTCTGGAACATCTGAAGGATAGCGGGCAAATCCGAAATAGCGGCTTTTCGGATATCAAGAGAAAAACAAGGCTTCTTTTGGGGTGTTGCTTTATATATCCGCCTTTTTTGCATGATTCCCTCCTACTTCCGATACCCCACCCGCTCGGCCTCCACAACCAAAACCTCCGCCTCCATCCCCGGGTACGGCAAGGCCTGTTTCCCCCGTGTGATCCCCAAAACCGTCACGGCATCTCCCGCCTGAAACACCGTGGTATGCGGGATAGGCTGATACGCCACATAGACAATCTTGTCCGGGCTGTCCTCCATCCGCACCACATAGTAAATCGTATCCCCGTTCTGAGCCTTCGCGGCGATCCTGCCGGGAAAACCCACCTGCGTGTCAAGGGCAACGCTGGCGCGCGTCAGCCGCGCGTAGGTGTAGGGGGTAAACGTGCTGCTGCCCTCCGGCATGGCGTAGGGCGCGGTGTTGACGACAGGCACGCGGGCGCGCGGCATGTTGTCCGTATCCAGAATCATTGCCTGCAGGAGCGGGGTGATCTCGCGGCCGTCCCCGCCGACGCGCATCTGCTGGGCAAACAGGCGGACAGCCGTTTCCAGGGTGTGGTAATAATTCTCGCTGATGGTATAGGGGAAGAACCCAAGCGCCGCCAGCGCTGTCTTCAGGCGGGCGACTTGCTGCGTGCTGGCGCCATATTTGAGGAGCTTATACCCGGCGGCGGCTTCGGTATACGCCTGGGTATACTTTTCAAGGTTTTGGTCCGGCGCCGTCCAGTCCGCGTGGGCTACCCCAAGGAAAAGGAAAAGGAACAGGGCCGCGAGGGCCGCGCATATCCGCCTAGTCATGTTGATCAATCGCCTCCTTGCCGCATCAGCACGCGGCCTCTTTCTGACAAACGCCACGCGCCGTCGGCAGTTTTCTTCAGCACGGCGGGGCTTATGATAGAATGGATGCGCCCGTCATGGCGGGCGCCGTCAAAGAGCGGCTTGGGGTCCAGCGTAGCGCTGAAACGGCTGTAGTTGGGGAAAAGCAGCGCTTCTTCCCCATGGATATACGCGAACAGGCCGTCCCCGCCATTTTCCAGCACGACATGCTGCGAAAAGGTAGCGTTCGCGCGCGGCGTAAGCCTTTGCAAAGACAGGTGCGGGCTGTGCGCGCGGAGGGATTCGATGAAATTGTACGGCTGGTTGTCGGCGAGCAGGTCGTTGACGATGGGCGTAAGGTCGGCGGGGGAGAGGGAAGGCTCCTCATGCCGGGGCCGTGAAACGGGCGGCGGCGTCATGGGCCGCGTTTGCCGCGGGCTTGCCTGCAACGCTTCCAGCTGGAGGCGGAGCTGTCTTAGCTCACCCTCAAGCCATACCTCCATCTTCCGGCCGCGCGTCCATAGG
>WRGP01000002.1 GCA_009787135.1 Bacillota bacterium
ACCATTGCCTCGCTTTCGACTGCAACCATCACGTCCATCACGGGCAGAATGTGGATTATAGCATTGGGTTAATGGGTGAATAGTATCAGAACGCTAACTTCCTTACCGTTCTCATGGTGGTTTCATATTTGCTTAGCGTTCTCACGGTGGATTCAAAATTGAGGTTGATTGCTAATGAGAACGCTAACGGTAGGCGGGTTCACGATGCATGAACAAAGCCGATAGTCCGCAAACCCTTTGATTTCAATGGATTTGCCTTCTATCGGCTTTGACCTGGTTAAATGGTCGAGGTGACAGGATTTGAACCTGCGACCTTTTGGTCCCGAACCAAACGCGCTACCAAACTGCGCTACACCTCGAGATGGAGCCAATAAAGGGACTCGAACCCTTGACCTGCGGTTTACGAAACCGCTGCTCTACCAACTGAGCTATATTGGCCTACACATTGGGAGTCAGCAAATGGAAATATAGCATGAAATGGAGAAAAAGTCAATCGGCATTTTTCAACAAAGCCAACGCGCTCGGCGGAATCGGCGGAAATACGCCTGCCGCGCTTTCCGAATCTGGCGGGTTAACAGCATCCTATTTGTCAAAGTGCTATCAGCCATAGTAACCAATACTTTTCCGCGTTTGAGAAAACGCAGCGCGCGATTCGCTATCGCAGGTTTGAAATGCTATTTTTCAATATAAAGAATATTCTGCCCGTTCCCACAGCACGTGACCGCCTCGCCTAACCGCAGATGCCGGCGCCCACGGTTGACCCATTTCGCGTTCACCGCGATGCCGGCGCAGTCCGGCCGGCAGCGCGCAAGGCCGCCGCCAAGCATCAAGCCCCAAATCACCTTGCCGGCTCCCGCCCAGGCCGATCGCCTTTCCCGCTTCCGCGTATGTGAGCACGTTGTAATGCCCGACGAACCTGGCGGCGAAGCCGGTCTGCCGGTTCTTGTATATTTTCTCGGGCATGCCCTGCCGCTCCATGATGCCGCCACGCATGACGCATACCCGGCCCAAAATGGCCATGGCCTTCCTGGTCGTGGATGACGAAGATAGCGGTGACGCGCATATCCCGCTGACTTTCGCGGATCCGCATGCGCAGGTTCCGGCGGATTTGCGCGTCTGGTACAGACGAAAAGGGGGAGTTCGCCCACGGCAGCCCCTTTGGCTCCATCACGAGCGCGCCCGCCAAAGCTACGCGCCGCTGTTGACCGCGGGAAAATTGGCCAATCCGATGGTATGCTCTGCCCGAAAGGCCGGCGAGCTTCAGCATCCGCTTGACCTTTCCGGCTATCCAGGCCAAACAATGCCGAAATACGCAACGCCCCCTGGCGTCTCCTTCTTACCCCCTCACTCCACCGTAACCGACTTCGCCAAATTCCTTGGCTTATCCACATCCTTGCCCCGCGCAAGCGCCATATAATACGCCAACAGCTGCATGGGGATGATGCTCAGCAGCGGCATGCAAATCGCTTCCGCGTCCGGCATTTCCCAGACCTCATCAGCCTCCGGCTTGACGCGCGGCGCGAGGGATTTTGTCGTCAGCGCCAGCACCTCAGCCCCGCGCGCCTTTACCTCATGGATATTCGAAAGCATCTTATCCGCCAGGCTGGGCTGTGTCACCAGCGCCACCACGAGCGTGCCCGGCTCAACGAGCGCAATCGTGCCGTGCTTGAGTTCCCCCGCCGCGTACGCTTCGCTGTGCGCATAGGTAATCTCCTTGAGCTTGAGGGACGCCTCCATGGCGACCGCGTAATCCATGCCCCTGCCAATGTAAAACACGCTTCGGTGGTCATAATGCTCGCTGGCGAAACGCTGGATCGGCCGCACATTGCTGACGACGCTCTCCGCCTGTGATGGGACCTGGCTTAGATAGGCGAGCGTCTCGGACACAGCCGCTTCCGCCAGCGTGCCGCGCGCCTGCGCGAGGTAGAGCGCCAGCAGCGCCAGCGCCAGCACTTGGGTCGTATACCCCTTGGTGGTGGCCACGGCAATCTCCGGGCCGGCATGGGTGTAGAGCACGCTGCCCGTCTCCCTGGCAAGCGTGGAACCTACCGCGTTGACAATGCCAAGCGTTCGCGTGCGCCCGGCCGCAAGGCGCATGGCCGCGAGCGTATCGGCCGTCTCCCCGGACTGGCTGATGAACACGCACAAATCGTCAGCTTCAAGAATCGGCTCACGATAGCGAAATTCCGAGGCGATATCGATCTCCACGGGCAGGCGTGTCAGGCGCTCGATCATAGCTTTGCCTACCGCCGCGGCATGGTACGCGGAGCCGCACCCCACCAAAATGAGCCGCCGCAGCCGCCTTGCGTCCTCTACCGCGATGGGCACCGCGTCGTTCCGAAAGGCTATGCGGCCGCCCGTGGCCTGGGTATACGCGTCCAGCGCCGCGCGCATGGCGACAGGCTGCTCGTTCATTTCCTTTATCATATAGTGCGGGTACCCGCCAAGATCCGCGCTGCCCTGCTCCCAGCTTATGCGGCTTACGGCTGGCTCAATGGCCTGGCCGTACGCGCCATAGC
>WRGP01000003.1 GCA_009787135.1 Bacillota bacterium
GAACGGGGAGGGGAGCGGTGTCCCGTGAAAATCTGAGGATTTTCACGCGGGGAAGAACGGGGAGGGGAGCGGTGTCCCGTGAAAATCTGCGGATTTTCACGAGGGGAAGAACGGGGCTGGGAACGTCATCCCCTGAAATTCTGCGGAATTTCCGGGCGGGGATGACGCAAGGTAGAAAATCCTTTGGGATTTTCATCCGTTCGGCGGCGAAGCCGCCGATGCCGGATTTGAAGTGGGGCTGCGGCCCCGTGAGGGTTTCGAGGGTCAGCCCGTGAAAATCTGCGGATTTTCATGGGAGGAGGAACGGGGTTGGGAACGTCATTGGCTGAAATTCTGCGGAATTTGCGGGTGCGGGGATGACGCTAGGTGGAAAAGCATTTATAGATACACCCAAACCCTTGCCGGCAGGCAACGAAAGGGGTCTAGGGGATGAATCCCCTTGGCGGGGGTTCTGGGGGCGGCGCCCCCTAGCGTCTCCAACACCCCTTATAAAAGGAGGATTCCTATGCCAGGCTTTTTTACCCGCCTCAAGGAGGGCATGACGAAAACGCGCGAGAGCGTGTCGGGCCGCGTGGATCAGCTGGTGACGAGCCATCAAAGGCTGGACAGCGATTTCTACGAGGATCTGACGGACATCCTCATCATGGCGGATGTGGGCGTGAAGACGAGCGGGGAGGTCGTGGCGGAAATGCGCGAGCGCGCGAAAGAGCGGCGCGTCACGGATGTGGGCGAAGCGCGCCATTTGCTCAAGGCGATCCTCAAGAAAAAGATGAACGCCCCGCGCCCGCCGCTTACGTGGCCGATGGTCATGCTCGTGGTGGGGGTTAACGGCGTGGGCAAGACGACCACGATCGGCAAGCTGGCGCTGCGGTTTAAGAACGCGCAGCACGGCGTGATGCTGGCCGCGGCCGATACGTTCCGCGCCGCCGCCGGGGAGCAGCTGCAAATCTGGGCGGAGCGCGCGGGCGTGCCCATCATCCGCCACGCCGAGGGCGCTGACCCGGCGGCCGTGGTCTATGACGCCATTGCCTCCGCCAAAGCAAATCATGCCGACCTGCTGATCATCGACACCGCCGGCCGCCTGCATAACAAGAAGAACCTGATGGACGAGCTTGGCAAGATCACGAAAATCGTCCGGCGCGAGTATCCGGAGGCGGATCTGCGCTCCATGCTGGTCATTGACGCGACAACGGGGCAGAACGGCCTGGCGCAGGCGAAGGTGTTTCGGGAGGTGGCGGAGATCAACGGCATCGTGCTGACAAAGCTGGACGGCACGGCCAAGGGCGGCATTGCCGTGGCGATCCGCTCCGAGCTTGACGTGCCGGTATGGTACATCGGCGTGGGCGAGGGGATCGACGATTTGCAGTCGTTTGACGCGGGCGAGTTTGTGGACGCCATTCTGTAAAAAAATACGATGCTTCTAAAAAATCAGACCGTTTCCCTGGAGTGTACGGGCCTTGGCGTTGACTTTGAGGGCGTCTGCCGCCACGAGGGGCAGGTGGTATTTGTGCCGGGCATGCTGCCCGCCGAGCGCGCGGCGGTCAAGATCATCAAGGTGACGAAAAGCTATGCCGTGGGCAGGCTGGAGCGCTTGCTTGCCTTCTCGGCGGAGCGGGTCACGCCCCGGTGCCCATATTACCCGCGCTGCGGCGGGTGCACCGCGCAGCATCTTTCGTATGAGGCCACGCTGCGGTATAAGCAAAAGCAGGTGCTGGATTGTTTGCGGCGCATCGGCGGGTTTGAGGACGCGCGGGCGGCCCTGCCCCTTGGCATGGAGGACCCTTGGCGCTATCGGAACAAGGGCGCGTTCCCGGTTGGCGGCGAAGCGGCGGCGCCGCGCATTGGCTGCTTTGCCGCGCGAAGCCATGAGATTGTGGACGCGCCGGCGGGCTGTCTGCTGCAGACCGAGGGGAGCGACGCGCTCGTCAAGGCTGTCCGCTGGTGGATGGCGCGCGGCGGCGTGCCGCCTTACGACGAAGGTAAACACAGTGGGCTTGTGCGCCACGTGATGACGCGACAGGCGCGCGGCGGCGGGATGATGCTTGTGGTTGTGGTCAACGGCAGGCAGGTTCCGCACGGCGGGGAATTGATCGCCGCCGCGAGGGACGCGTGCCCTTCGCTTCAGTCCATTGTCATCGCGGAGAATACGAGCCGCACCAACGTGATTTTGGGCGAGCGGTTTCATACGCTTTGGGGCTGTGACGCGCTGGACGACGAGATTGCGGGCTTTAGGATGCGCGTATCCCCGCGGTCCTTTTTTCAGGTGAACAGGGATCAGGCGGAGCGCCTGTATGCGGAGGCCATTCGCCTATGCGGGCTAACGGGGCGAGAGCGGGTATGGGATCTGTATTGCGGATGCGGGTCCATTACGCTGCCGCTGGCCCGGCGCGCGGAAAGCGTGACGGGTGTGGAGATTGTGGAGGACGCTGTGCGCGACGCGCGGGCGAACGCGAAGCGGAACGGCGTGGTGAATGCGGGCTTTGCGGCGGGCGCCGTGGAGGCTGTGCTGCCTGTGCTCGCCGCGCGGCAGGGGAAGCCGGACGTTGTGGTGTTGGACCCGCC
>WRGP01000004.1 GCA_009787135.1 Bacillota bacterium
TGTGAGTGTTTCCAGCATGGACAGGATTTTATCCTCGTTATTCATGGGCAACCTCCTTGTAAAGGATGCGTGGATAGATTGTAGCACTGACGGGGGAGACGCGCAATGGGAACGTCAGTGCCGTTTGAATATGAACATGCGCGGCGCAAGAATATCGCTTCGGATGGTGATCCGACGAAATCTCATCCCGCCTAACCCACCCGACCGGCCGACCCGAAACAGAAAGGAGGTGAAAATCCACCATATCCCCCACCAGACCACGCCAAAGAAAGGAGGAGCAGGGAGCGCTAAATGGCCAGGGCATGGCGGACATTGATAGAAACTGAATCGGAGCGTTAAAACCGGATAAGCTAAGGGCATCTCGTTGGAGGAGGTGTCCTTTTTGCGCAAGGATAAAGCAATAGACCGCCTTTCAGCCCGCTTGCTTCGCGTGGGCGTCGTCATGCTCATCGGCGGGATCGCGCTCTTTTCTCTCCGGGTTCCCCCCGCGAATGAAACGGGAACCCCGAACGCGGCGCTGGTAGCGCCCGGCTGCAAGCTGCAGCAGACGATTGACTATGGCCGCTGCGGGCATCAGGTGCTGCGCCGCGTGGACGCGCCCGCGATGTGGGCGGGCATGACAAAGGACGCGGTCGCCGGGTCTATGGAGGAAGGCTGGCGCATGACGGACTTTGCGCCGCGGCAGATCGACATGGTATGCGGCCTGGATCTCTTTTGCCCAGAGCACTGGGTACTGTCGCTGGACGAAAACGGCACGGCGGCCATCTACCGCAACCTGTATGGCTTTGCGATGGATCGCGTGGCGGACGCGCCGCTGAAGGTCACGGATGAGTCCATGTGGGAGATGCTCGCGGCCGGCGTGGCCTTTGACACGCGGGAGGCGCTGGAGGAGTGGGTGGCGGAGCGGTGAGGCGGGGAAGGGGGTGCCGGGCACGCCCCCCAGGACCCCCGCGTAAGGGGAGTATCCCCTGAGCATCCCTCTTTTTTCGCCTCACGGCGGGCATACAGACAAAATGATCTTTCCTGCCCCGGGGAAATGGGCTGTGATTGGGAGGAATTGCCGGGCATTTGCCTATGCCCATAGGATTCCCGGCTTTTTTGTCGAAATCTATGATCAGCCCGTGTTTGAGGAAGGCGTCCAGCGGATCGGCATGATCTGTTTGAGGCGCGATTTTCCGTGGGAACGGCCTATGGGGTAAGGAGGTTTTGTCGTGCCCTTCAACGTTATCACGGCCATTGTGGCCATAAGCTTTGTGCTGGGGCTGGGGAGCTTTGTTTTACGGGCGGTAAAAGGCGGTATGCAATGGAATAAAAACAACCGTTCCCCCGTTCTCACCGTGGAAGCGAAGGTCGTGACCAAGCGCATGGCGGTAAACAACAGCGATTTCGAGGGTATTTCATCCTCCTGCGCCACCTATTATGTTTCCTTTGAGGTGGAAAGCGGCGACCGCATGGAGTTTAGGGTGCCTGATAGAGAATACGGCATGCTGTGCGAAGGCGATATCGGGCGGGTGACCTTCCAGGGAACGAGGTATAAAGGCTTTGAGCGGAAAAAATGATAGGATCCCTTCCCTTCATGCCTTTGGCCTGATAAAAAATAAGAAGAGGGATGGCATCCCGGCCATCCCCATTAAGGACCGGCGGCGGAACGCAGCCAGCCTTCTCTTCGGTCACGGGCCGCGTTTCGCTGTCAAGTACCCTGCTGCTATCATCTCCGCGCCGCACCGTGTTATGCGAGGTTTTTCTTGCCAATTATTTTGTTTCATACGTTAAATCAACCGACGCGCTGATCTGGATCTCGCCGGCCATCACCTGTGTGCCCGCCGTGCCCGCCTCACCGGCCATATAAGAATTCATCGGGGCGTGCGTGTTTGCGTAGGCATACGTGTTATCGCCGCTCTCGCGCAGCAATAACAGCGTTCCAAGCTCAATGCCGGCGGCGGCCGCCATCGACTCGGCTTTGTCATGAGCGGCCTGGATCGCGTCAGCCAGCGCCTGGCGGTACGCCAAACCTTCTTGCGAATGGCTAAATCGCATGTTGCCGATGTACGCGCCGTGTGCGACCGAGGTGTCGATCACCGTGTTGATGATCGCAAAATTCTTGATCGTAACCGTGAGCGAAACGCTGACGGTATAGCCGGCGATCTGGCGTGAAGCGCCGAGCGTGCGGTACCGCGGCGAGATATCCAGCCAGTTTGTTTTGATCTGATTTTCTGGAATATTCAACGCTTTGAGCGAAGCGATCACGTTTTCGATCACCTCGTTGACTTCATGGAGCGCGCCTTTTTCGTCGTCATGCTCCGCTGTCGCGCCGATGGTGATGCCGACGGTGTCCGGCATCAGCGTGCGGGTCGCCTGGCCGTGCACCTCGAGCCGGCCGGGCCTCGGCGTGTACATCGCGTCCTCCGCGCGGGCCGCCATGCCGCCGGCGGCGAACAGCAGCACCAGCGTAAGCGCCACCGCCCAGACGCGCCATTTCCCCTGTTGTTTCATCCAGGTGATCTCCTTTTTCATTACCCGTTCCCCGCATTTAGAAAATCACGCAAGACCTCTCCCGTCGTCG
>WRGP01000005.1 GCA_009787135.1 Bacillota bacterium
CCGCCGCCTGTCGGAGAAGGAACTTCGCGGCATGACGGAAACCTTCCGCGGCCGCCTTGCGGCGGGGGAGCCGCTGAACGACCTGCTGCCGGAGGCGTTTTCCGTCGTGCGCGAGGCCATGGGCCGCGTGCTGGGCAAGCGCCACTTCCGCGTGCAGATGCTCGGCGGCATCGTGCTGCACCAGGGGCGCATCGCGGAGATGAAGACCGGCGAGGGCAAGACGCTCGTCGCCACGCTGCCCTGCTACTTAAACGCGCTCACCGGCAACGGCGTGCATGTCGTAACGGTCAACGACTACCTGGCCCGCTTCCAAGGCGAGTGGATGGGCAAGGTATACCGCTACCTGGGCATGCGCGTGGGCGTTATCATCCATGATATGGAAAACGAAGCCCGCCGCGAGGCGTACGCCGCGGATATCACCTACGGCACGAACAACGAGCTGGGGTTCGATTACCTGCGCGACAACATGGTCATCTACCGCAAGGATATGGTGCAGCGCGGGCACGCCTTCGCCATCGTGGACGAGGCGGACTCCATCCTCATCGACGAGGCGCGAACGCCTCTCATCATCTCGGGCCAGGGGGATAAGTCTACGGACCTGTACCAGCGCGCCGACCGGTTCGTCGGGCGGCTGCGCGAGGGAGCGGATTATAATAAGGATGAAAAGGAAAAGGCCGTCACGCTGACGGAGAACGGCATCCGCAAGGCGGAGGAGTATTTCGGCATCGAGAACCTGGCGGATCTGGAGAATAACGGAATCCAGCATCACATCAACGCCGCGCTCCGTGCCAACGCGCTCATGCACCGCGACGTGGATTATGTGGTGCAAAACGGCCAGGTCATCATCGTGGATGAGTTTACGGGCCGCCTGATGGTGGGCCGCCGCTATTCAAACGGCCTGCACCAGGCCATTGAGGCCAAGGAGCGCGTCACCGTGGAGCGCGAGAGCAAGACCCTGGCGACCATCACCTTTCAGAACTACTTCCGCATGTACAAGAAGCTCAGTGGCATGACGGGCACGGCCAAGACGGAAGAGGAGGAGTTCAAGGGCATCTACAGCCTGGACGTCGTCCAGATTCCCACGAACATGCCGATGATCCGCAAGGATCTAAACGACGTGGTGTACAAGGCGGTCCGGGGCAAGTTTAAGGCGGTCGTGGAGGAGATTGTAAAGCGCCACGCGACGGGGCAGCCTATCCTCGTGGGCACGGTGTCCGTGGAAAACAGCGAGGTGCTCTCCCGCATGCTGGAGCTGCGCGGCATCCAGCACGAGGTCCTAAACGCCAAGTACCACGAGAAAGAGGCTGAAATCGTCGCGCAGGCCGGCCACTATGGCGCGGTCACCATTGCCACGAACATGGCCGGCCGCGGCACGGACATCCTTTTGGGCGGCAACCCGGAGTTTTTGGCCCGCCGCACGCTTCGCCAGCAGGGCGTTGAGGAAAATGTCATCGAGCAGGCGATGGGCCATGACGAGCAGGTCTCGGAGGATATCTTGGCCGTGCGCGCCGAATTGGAGCGGCTGGAGGCGGAATTCAAGGTGAAAACGGATGCCGAGCATGACCGCGTCGTCGCGGTGGGCGGCCTGCACATCATCGGCACGGAGCGGCACGAAAGCCGCCGCATCGACAACCAGCTGCGCGGCCGTTCGGGCCGCCAGGGCGACCCCGGCTCCTCCCAGTTCTTCATCGCGCTGGAGGATGATTTGATGCGCCTGTTCGGCTCCGACCGCTTCAGCGGCATGATCGAGCGGCTTGGCCTGGACGAGGATACGCCCATCGAGGCCAAGATGCTCACCAAGCAGATTGAGAACGCGCAAAAGCGCATTGAGAGCCGCAACTTTGACGTGCGCCGCCACGTGCTGCAGTATGACGACGTGATGAACCAGCAGCGCGATCTGATCTACGGCCAGCGCCGCCAAGTGCTGGAGGGGGAGGACATGCGCGCGCAGATCCGCAATATGGCCGCGCACCTCATTGAAAGCGCGATGGACCTGCATGCCGGAAACGGCGTCGCGGCGGCGGATTGGGATATCGAGGGGCTGGCCGCCTATTTGGAGAAGTATTGCGTTCCCCCTAAATGGTTTGCGAAGCACGCCGCAAACTATACCAGCCGCGATCTGCTGCGGAGCGCGCTGCTGGATGTTTCCGAGAGCTATTACGCCGAGCGCGAGGCGGAGCTTACCGGCGCGGGCGTTGACATGCGGGAATTTGAGCGCGTAGTGCTCCTCTCCAGCGTAGACCGCCGCTGGATGGATCACATCGACGCCATGGACAGTCTGCGCGACGGGATCGGCCTGCGCGCGTATGGCCAAAAGGATCCGGTTGTTGAGTATAAGTTTGAAGGCTTTGAGATGTTTGACGAGATGGTGCGCCTCATCCGCGAGGATACGCTGATGCGCCTCTACCACGCGCAGATTCGCAAGCCGCCCGAGCGCGAGAAGGTCGCCCAGCCTACGGAGGCAAAGCTGGCGGGCGACGCGCCCGCCAAACCCAGAACAGCCGCCGGCAAGGTCGGCCGCAACGCGCCATGCCCCTGCGGGAGCGGGAAAAAGTATAAGCACTGTTGCGGGCGGGAGAGCGAATAGAATGCCCTCCCGCCG
>WRGP01000006.1 GCA_009787135.1 Bacillota bacterium
CTCTGCCTGGGCCACCAGCATTGTAAGACCGTTCACGCATGAAACGCCCAGCCGCCCGGCGTCAAGCAGCAGCTTGGTTCGCGTGGGATTGTAGATCAAATCGGCCACGCCAGTTAAGCGCTCAAAGCCCGCAAGGTTAAGGGGACTTAAGCCATTATCAGGAAACATGCCGACAGGCGTCGTATTCACGATGATCTCGGCGTCATAATGCTTCTCGATGTTGCCGTAGTGGTTCTCACCCCGGCGGGAGATCGTTACAATCTCGCGCGCGCCCAGAGCGCCCAATACCGCCCTCACTGTCCGCGCCGATCCGCCGTCGCCCAGCACTAAAACTTTTTTCCCGTTCGGATTAATTCCGCCCTGTTCCAGCATCACGCGAAAACCATGGTAGTCCGTGTTGTATCCGTGCAATGCCCCATCATCGTCCTTTACGATCGTGTTCACACTGCCGATCATCCGCGCCTCATTCGAGAGTGTCGCGCAGTAAGGCATTACCGCCTGTTTGTAGGGGATGGTTACGTTGATCCCGTCGAAGCGCCTTTCCGTCATGAACGAATCAAGGCTATCGGGGGATACCTCGTAGAGCACATAATCGTATTCCCCCAACTGCCTGTGGATCTGCGGCGAGAAGCTGTGTCCCAGCTTTTCGCCCAAGAGGCCGAATGATTTTTTCATACGCTTTGATTTTTATACTATCTCGGTGTAACTGCCAAGATAATGAAATTCCTCGCATATATTTTCCAGCTCGCACATAAGCTGGCTGAATTCTTTCGAATAAACCGATGTCTCAAGATCGAAATAAAACATGAACTCGAAATCCCTGTCGGGAATCGGGCGGCTCTCGAGCTTTACGACATTTACGCCAAGCGTGAATATCTGGCCCAGTACTTTGTAAAGCGAGCCGGGTTTATGAGCGGTGGTCAGCATGATGCTGGTACGGTCGGCGCCGGGATATATTTCAAGATTTTTGGAAATGCAGATAAACCGCGTATAGTTATTACCCCTGTCCTGCACTGAACTTTCCACGCATTTCAGGTTGTACAAATCACAGCACGCGCGTGAGGACAGGGCCGCAATATCCTTTCGCTCAGATTCCGCTACCATTTTCGCGGCTTCGGCGGTATTGGCGACGGTGGTGATTTTCACGCCCTTGCCAAACCCTTTCAAATAAGCCGCACACTGTTGGATCGCCTGCTCATGCGAAAATATTTCGCGTATGTCCTCCTTTTTGACGCCCGCCTTTGCGAGCAGGTTGTGGTCAATCTTCAGCCGCACGCTCCGCACGATCTTGAAACTGTAGCGCATCATAAGGTCGTATATCATGTTGACCGAACCGGCTGTGCTGTTTTCCAAAGGCAGTACTCCGTATTGGCACAGACCGTCCCGGATTGCCGAAAATACTCCGTCAAAACCTGTGAAGTATAAGATGTTCGGATTTGCGAATAACCTGTCACAGGCGATCTGCGAATACGCACCCTCAACGCCCTGGCAGGCTGCCAGCGCGTGCTGCGGAAACATCCGATCTGTATGTTCTACCGCGTCATTAATGATCCTGTTAAGATCGGACTCGGCGTTCATGAAACCCCATTGGTACGCGCGGCTAAGCTCAAATATTGTTGTGTACAAAATATGCGCGTAAGAACGAATTTCATCACCCGCTTTTCCACAAACATCGGCGAGCTTTTCCCTCTCCCGCGCGGCGTCCAGCACAGGAAGGTTATGCTCCTTTTTGTACTGGGAAATTTGGCGGGAAATTTCCATCCTTTCTTTGAACAGCCGCAAAAGCTCATCGTCTACCTTGTCAATCTGCGCCCGATAATCCTGTAAGTCCATTTGAGTTTCTCCTTTATCTATCCAAGTAAGCGTCATACAATGCAATAGCCGCCGCCGCTTCTACGCACGGTACCGCGCGCGGAACGATGCATGGATCATGCCGGCCTTTTATTAATAGAACAGTGTTTTCTTCATGCGACAGACTAACGCTGTTCTGTTCCTTGCCTATGGACGGCGTTGGCTTAAACGCCGCGCGGAATAAAACGGGCATACCGTTTGTTATTCCGCCCAATATTCCGCCAGAGTTATTCGTGCGCGTTTTTACATTCTTTCCGTCCATATAAAAACTGTCGTTGTTTTCTGAACCTTTGCGTAAGGTCCCGGCAAAACCGCTTCCAAATTCTATGCCTTTTGCGCCCGGTATGCCGAAGACGATCCCGGCGATCCGGTTCTCAATCCCGTCAAACATTGGGTCGCCCAGTCCGGCGGGCAGGCCGATTGCCGCGCACTCGATAACGCCTCCCACCGAGTCGCCTTTTTCCCGCGCTTGTAGAATTTGCTGCCTCATGGACTCAGCCGCTTCCTGTCTGATTACGGGCAATGGGTTCTTGTGAATCATATCTAAGTCCCCAGCGGAAATGTTCACAGGGTCAAACGATGCGTCCTCTACAGTTGCGATCCGCAAGATATGAGCGCCGATATGTATCCCCAAGCCGCGCAATATTTGCAAACAGATACCTCCGGCGGCGCACAAGGGAGCGGTCAGCCTGCCTGAGAAATGCCCGCCGCCCGCCGTATCATGATGCCCGCCGTACTTTATGTGTGCGGCGTAATCTGCGTGCGACGGG
>WRGP01000007.1 GCA_009787135.1 Bacillota bacterium
CCGCCGGCGTCTCCGGTTCTGTGGACGTTTCCGGCTCCGCCGGCGTCTCCGGTTCTGTGGACGTTTCCGGCTCCGCCGGCGTCTCCGGTTCTGTGGACGTTTCCGGCTCTGTCGGTGCCTCCGGCGCCGTGTTTGTTTCCGGCTCTGTCGGTGCCTCCGGCGCCGTGTTTGTTTCAGGCTCTGCCGGCACCTCCGGTTCTGCGGACGTTTCCGGTTCCGCGGATTCATCTTTTTCTAAGGTGCCCGCCGTCGACGCGGCCGGTGCCATATCGTACCAAACCAAGCCGGACGAGTCCGTCTGTTCATCCGCTGCGGCCGTACTTACCTCTTTCTGTAGGGGTTGTGTCTCTGCGGCCTTGCGCGCCTGCATACGGACGTCCACGGCCTCTAGCAAGGCATCCAGCAAATCCTGTTCCGGCTGTGAGGATACGCTCTTCGCCGGACGCTCGCCGCCATTTTCCACGCTCGCTTGCGTGGCGGGGGAGGGGGCGTTTGCCTGAAATACCATCGAGGCGGACGCCGCCAAATACCCGTCGTTCTGGCCTGGCTGATACTGCGCTGTCAGCGCGTGGGTTCCCGCATAAGCCGGCGACCAATGCGCGACCGCGGCGCCGCCGCTCAGCGAAACGCCTGAACTGAACGGCTCGCCGTTGTCAAAGAAGGTCAGCGAACCCGTTGGGAAGCCGTTTGGCACAGGCGCGCTGACCGAGAGGATCACCGTTTCGCCTACAAGGCCGGAAACCGCGCTTGCGCTCAGCCGCAGGGCAAGGGAAACGGCGTTCTGCCCGCTTTTTTCCTCTCGCGCGCCGTGCCGTGCCGCGTAGCTTTGCGCCGCGGCAGGCGCGCCGCTCCAAGGCGACGATTCATCCGGCGTGTCTTGTGGTTCCTGCCGGGCTTGTTCGGTAACGGGCGCTGCTTCTCCGCCCGTCTTGGCAAGATTCAATCTAGCGCTCCGCGATTGATTTTCCGGCGCGGGCATAGATGCGTCGCCATCCGTGTTCGTTGCTGCCTCCACGGCGTTGTTCTTTGCGCGGCGAGCCGTGTTGTTGCGTGGCGCGGAACTCGAAGCGGCCGGCGCCACGGCGTCGGCGCCCAGTTCCGCGATTGGCAAAATCTTGTCCGTATCAACGGCCTTGGCAGGCACGGAAGCCTTGGCGGACCCGGGCGCTCTGGCCGGCGCCGGGCTTTTGGGCTTGTAGCGCGCAAGCGTCCCATCCTTTTTTAAGGTGTACAGCATTCCATCGGCATCTTCATAAAGGGTTTTTCCGTCAATGACCACCTGGTTGTACTGGCTCAAGTCCGCTTCCTCGGCAAACGATGCGGGCGCAAGGCCGATCAGTAGAATTGCCGCCATCAGGATGGCGACGAGCTTTGTCAATTTCATACAGCTTTCCCTCCCAATACTTGGTCATGCCAGGTTGTTTTGCCAAATGCCCCGCAAAAAAAGGATCCGCTCCCACCAGAAGGAACGATTTGCCCTTTTTGCCACTATTATACAGACGCGCCTTACACAAAAATGCCTGCAAGCAAATGGGGGACGCGCAAAATTTAACAATTGAAACGTTTATTGGGTCTCTTTTTTTTGCAGCAACCGTGCGATGTGCTTGTTCATATCGGTTCTCTCCCTATTTTGCAGTTCGCGCGTGATCCGTTTTTTCAGCAGGCCCCTCTGGGCGATTTTGCCCTTGGTAAAATAATATACGATCAAAACGGATGCGTCAAGGAAAATATGTATAGGCCTGCGTGATCATGGCGCGCGCGATTCTGGCGACGGAATTGACGGTCGATGTGTCGCAGCCGTTGGTGAGCAACACCACGCCTGTCTGGTCCGCAGGGTCAAAGTAGGCCGCGCAGATCATGCCGTACGCCTTGCCCTGGTGCCCGTACAGCGTGCGGCCGCGCACCAGGCTGTCGGTGATGATGTTCAGGTTTAGCCCACGCCCGGCGTCGCACTGGACGGAACCGATATGATCCTGCCGGGTGCGCATCATCTCCACCGTTTCAGGCAGCAAAAGCCGTACGCCGTCCACAGACCCGTCCCCGGCAAGGGCGATGACGATCTTTGCCAGCCCCTCGGCCGTGATCATCAGCGCGCCCGCGGTATGCGCATAGTCAAGTTCCGGCTCCGCGTCAAAATGTTCGTCCGCCCTTGCTTCCAGATCCAGCGTCATGCTGGAGGAGTCCACTTCGTACACCCTGGCAATCTTGGCGTCGTAGGGCAGGCAGGGCGTGTGGTAGGCCGCCGTTATGGAAAGCGGCGCGAACACATTTCGCGCCATGTATTCGTCAATTGTCAGCCCGGTTAGCTGCTCCATAAAGACGCCCAGCATGCCCCCGCCGAAGTTGGAATAGGCCGCATACGTGCCGGGCTCCCTGTGAAAGTAGTTCATGTTCGTGTAGTTGCCGTGAAAGACATTGTGGAGCCATTCGATTTGCCCGCGCGCGGCGCGTTCGTAATGGTAATCGTCCTTTAGCGTCGCGGTGTGCGACATAATCTGCCGGAGCGTGACGGGGGTATTGGGATAATAAGGGTTGCGGATGGGGAAGGCAAAGTAATCGCTGGCGTCCCTATCCAGTTCCAGCATGCCCTGCTCCACGAGCCGCAGCACGCCAATGGCGGATACCATTTTCGTTACTGACGCGATGCGAAAGTG
>WRGP01000008.1 GCA_009787135.1 Bacillota bacterium
TGCCTACCTTCGTTCGCAGCCTTCCCTCAAAACTTTGACTGTACTTCTCTTCTTCCTTTTCTCCCTGTATCGTTTTCAAGGATCGAAACCCCGATGGATCGCGCGTTTTGTTACATATACGCAACAGACGCTTGCATAGATTACTACACATATGCCCGCGTGTCAAGCCTTTTTTTCAAGAAATTTTTACAAATTTTTACGCGCCGTACATAACCGAATATCTATTGATTTACCCGCACTTTTTGTTCGTATTTTTTCGCGGCATAAAGCCATTTCATCCCAACCGGCACATTCATTTGTTCGCAAAAATAATCCCGCGCGGCGCCCATTGCCAAGGCGAGCACCTCCCGCTATGCCGCGAGGCGGCCAGATCCGTCATTCTTCCGCCCCACGCTTTTCAGCCTCTCCACCGTTCCGATCATTCACGCCTCTCACGGCTCCGCTTCCAAATCCCCGATCCACAATCCCGTTTCAAAGAACCCTTCCGCAAACCCCCGCGCGCCCTTTGACAGTTTCTTCAGAATCCGCGCCGCGTCGTCACCCTCAACCTTCACCGGGCGAAAATCCTGCGTTTTGCTTTGGGGCTGCTGGGAAATGCTGCATGGGATTACCTCCAGCCTAGCCAGCCTAAGACCGCCGTCGGTCACATTATAGGCCAGCCGCATCACGGCGGTGTCAAAATCCGGCGGGCGTCCATCGCCGCCAAAGCAAAAATTGCCCAAGCTGTAAAAAATGGGCTTGCCGTTATACATCTCCATGCTCTGCAGCACGTGCGGATGCGTGCCCACCACCACGTCGGCCCCGTGATCAATGGCCGCGTGCGCGGTGCGGATCTGATCGGCCCTTGGCTCGTAGGTCATCTCTCGGCCCCAGTGGAAAGAAACCACGATCAGCGCGATATCCTCCCGCTCGCGGTACGCTTCAATTTCCTCATACAGTGCCGTGAGCCGCGCATTGGCAAGCGGATACGTGAAGCCCAGCAGCGCGATTTTCCGCCCCTTGGCCTCCACCACGGCAGGACAATCCTGGCCGCAATGGGCGACACCCTGCGCATCCAGGGCGGCGATCGTATCTTCAAAGCCCTGGACCCCATAATCCATCGTATGGTTATTGGCCAGGTTCACGGCCTCCACGCTGCCAAGGGGCAGAATCTCCGCAAACTCGGGCGGAGCGCGGAAGGTAAAGCTTTTGTCGGCGGCCTTGTCGCATACGGTAAAGGTGCCCTCCAGGTTTACCAGCGTCAGATCGTCTTCCAAAAAAAGATCAAGCACGCCTGACAAGGGCCAATCAAATCCCTTTTCCCGCACCACCTGGACGAAGCTTGACGCGTAGCCTTGCAGCCAGCCCTCCGCGCCCAGCGTGCAATCGCCGGCAAAGGTGAGAACCAATTGTTCGTCCTGTTCTTCCGCCGCCGCTTCCTCCGCCGAGGCGAAAGAAGCGCAAAGCAGGCGGAACAAAATAAACGCAAAGCTTATCACAGCGAACCATTTTCCCCGCAAAGCCAACCCTGCCTTTATGTCAATTTTGTAAAGTATGACATAATTGGCAGTTTTCGTCAAGATTCGCTTTATTTTCCAAATTTTCTATCATATATCATAATGCCCATGGACATCACAATATTGAACAGAATCAGCCTGACCGCCGCGTTTGATAGCCAATGGAAGCGCGGCTCGGCGACATACAAAACGCCGCTGAGCTTCAACACCTGCACCAATTCCGAAGCAAACCCGGCCTTATTCCCAAAGCGCTGGTAGGTTGGGCAGGCAACGACCGCGTCAAACATCCTGCTGTCAAAGGGCATGCTTATCGTAGCTTGCAATCTGAAATCGCATCCGTGGACAATTCCTCTTCGCCTCCGCAATCATGTTCTCCTCTGTGTTAATTCTTTATAGAATGCGTGAGAATTGCTTGATCGCGGACGATAACTTCCGAATGGTTTCATTCCTTCGCCCTTTCGAATACCACCCAGTACGTAATGTCGCAGATGGCCTTCCAAAATCACCTGCCCTATTTTTTGCAACGCGGCCTTCCCCCAAGCTGATCTGGATGAGGATGTCCTCGCCGCTTTTGTCCTCTTCCACCATTTTCAATCAGGCCGCACGTCTGGCCCTCAGCACGCTTCAGGCGGTTTAAGGTGGCGCTTACGTCCATGCACCGCTTCATGGTGATGCCCTCTTTTCTTCAATATTTAAATGGGATATACCATTATATCCTATTAGTAGCGCCGGCAAACGAAACTGCCAATAGCGAATATCATAAGGGTTGTTTCTCACCAATCCTCCGTGCTTTGCTCCTCAGCCTTTTTAAAGTTGCCCTAGCCGCAGTCTCACTGATTCTTTTTGTTGTCGCGATTTCTTGTACCGACATCCCCAGTATAAAGTAGTCAAAAAACATTGCCTTTTCCTTTGAAGTCATCACATTATAGAGTCGCGTTATCAATTCAGAAATCTCCATGCGTGTAAGCCAAATATCAACGTTGTCAGACGCTTGCACGGTCTCCTCATTTGTATCGTCTATTGAAAATGCGTGTGTGAGTTCCCTTCGGTAATACTGAGCGACTTTGTTGCTTATACTATTCACCCATTAACATAGTGACAAATAGGAATAGATGATGTAAAATGGATACAAGGGAGGCGAGGGAATGCCAAAGACATA
>WRGP01000009.1 GCA_009787135.1 Bacillota bacterium
GACGACCTGCTCGATATTGAAGGGAACGCGGCGGTATTGGGCAAGGCCACGGGGATGGACGCTTCGGCGGGCAAGCTTACATGGCCCGGCCTTCACGGCGTGGATGCCGCCAAGAAGGCGCTTTTTGAACAGACGGAGGCGGCGCTGGCCGCGCTGAAGCCGTTTGGGGAGCGGGCCGCCTTTCTTTCGGCGTTGGCGGAGCGGTTGCTTTTGAGGGATCGCTGATGGACGATATCGCGCGGATGTTTGAAAATCAGGTTTTGGACGCGGCACTGCTGGCCTGGGTCATCGCTCAGGCGCTTAAATTGATTATTTCCAGCGTGTCAAGCCGGAAGCTTGTTCTGGCGCGGTTGATAGAGTCCGGCGGCATGCCCAGCTCGCACGCGGCGTTTGTCGTGGCGCTTTCATTTGGCGTGGGCTTTCGCGTGGGGTTTGATTCGGCCGTGTTCGCGCTGGCCGCCGTGTTTGCGCTGGTGGTGATGTATGACGCAACCGGCGTCCGGCGGGAGACGGGCATTCAGGCGAAGCTGCTCAACCGTATCGTGACGGATCTGATCGAGGAAGGCAGGCTGCCGCAGCAGGATCAGGTTAGGGAGCTGCTGGGTCACACGCCGGTGGAGGTGCTGGCGGGCGCTATCATCGGGGCTTTTGTGGCTACGGTGCGGGTATAAATGGAGGGAGCGCCGGGGGCGGCGCCCCTTGGAAAATCTTTTTCGCTTCCTTAACATCCGTTTCTATTCTATACGGAGGGTATTATGGCGCTATTTGTGGACAAGACGCGCGTTACGGTCAAAGCCGGCGACGGCGGCAACGGCTGCGTCTCCTTTCATCGGGAAAAGTTTGTGCAAAACGGCGGTCCGGACGGCGGCGACGGCGGCCGGGGCGGAGACGTGACGCTTGTGGCGGACGAGAACATGCACACGCTTATGGACTTTCGCTTTCGGCGCAAGTTTGCCGCGGAAAACGGCGAGGATGGGTCCGGCCGTTTCCGCTCGGGGAAATCGGGCGAAACGCTGGTGATCAAGGTACCGCCCGGCACCGTGGCGCGTGACGTCAAGACGGGCGGAGTGCTGGCCGACATGCGGGCAAAGGGGGAGGCGCGCGTGCTGCTGCGCGGCGGGCGCGGCGGCTGGGGCAACGCGCGCTTTGCCACCCCCACGCGGCAGGCGCCCAATTTTGCCAAGCCGGGTGAAAAAAAAGAATGGATGGAAATTGAGCTGGAGCTCAAATCCTTAGCGGATGTCGGGCTGGTAGGCTACCCAAACGTGGGCAAGTCCACCATCCTGTCCGTGGTTACGGCGGCCAGGCCCAAGATCGCCAACTACCATTTTACGACGCTGCAGCCCAACCTGGGCATTGTGCGCGAGTTTGGGCAGGACTACGTCATCGCGGATATCCCAGGGCTGGTCGAGGGGGCGCATGAGGGCGTTGGCCTGGGTCACGCGTTTTTGCGCCACGTGGAGCGCACCCGCCTGCTCGTGCACGTGCTCGACATCGCGGGCAGCGAGGGGCGCGACCCGCTGGAGGATTTTGACCGCATCAACGGCGAGCTTGCCCAGTATGGCAAGCTCGCGGAGCGGCCGCAAATCGTGGCGGCCAACAAGATGGATTTGCCGCAGGCGGAGGAGAACCTCGCGCGGCTTGCCGGCCATTTGGCAGAGCGGGGGATTCAAATTTTTCCCCTCTCCGCGGCTACGCGCCAAGGCTTTGGCCCGCTGCTGAAGGCGATTTCGGCCGTGCTGCCCACCCTGCCGGAGACGGAGCCCATCGAGGAGACGGAGACGATAGAACTTCCGCGGGCGCCGGCGTTTGCGGTGTCCGCGCAAGAAGGCGTGTTCTTTGTCGAAGGCGCGGGCGTGGACCGCCTGATCGGCTCGGTAAACTTTGGCGACGAGGATTCGATGAACTGGTTTCACCGCACCCTGCGCCGCGCAGGCGTCATCGACCTGCTCCGCGAGGCGGGCGCGGGCGAGGGGGATACGGTGGTCATGGGCGATATGGAATTTGATTTTGTGGAGTGATAGACATGACAAGCAAACAGCGCGCGTACCTGCGCGGCCTGGCCAACACCATGGACCCGGTGCTGCACATTGGCAAGGAAGGCATCACGCAGGGCGTCGTGCAGCAGGCATGGGACGCGCTGGAGGCGCGCGAGATGATAAAGGTGGCGCTCATGCGTTACGCGCCGTATGAGACGGCGCAGGAGGCATGCGCGGCGCTATGCGAGAAAACGCACGCGGAGCCGGTGCAGTGCATCGGCTCCAAATTCGTGATCTACAGGCGCGCGCGCGAGGCGCCGCATTTGGTGGAAGCGTGAGGGGGCGGAGCCCACTGGCGTTCCCCCCTTCCCTTACAGCGTAAACTTGGCGTTCCTTTTTTTGCGGCACAGGGCGAAGAGGACCAGCAGGATCAGCCCGGGGATCACGTAGATCACCTGCCGCGTGAAAAGGTACAGGGCGGAGAGTCCCAAGCCATAGAACAGGTATTTTCGCCTTTTTCCCGGGTCCAGGATGCGCGCTTGCCATAGCTCGCGGCGGAATTTTTGCCGCCGCCGCTTGCCAAGCGCGCGCAGCTGTTCATCCGTGGCCGGCGCGGCGACGCCGGCCATTTTGATCAGCTCGTCCCGGCCCAGCAAGCGTGGCCGCGGCGTGATATCCT
>WRGP01000010.1 GCA_009787135.1 Bacillota bacterium
ACGGCGGTGCTGGAAGCCCTGGGCCTGGGCGTGCCTGTGATCGCGCCGGACCTGCCGTTATACCGGGAATTCGTGGACCCAAAGCGTAGCGCGCTGCTGGGGCATGGCAAGGTCCCGGCGGCGTCGGAGCTACGGGATCTGCGGAGCATGAGGAACCGCGAGGCCCTTGCCGCTGAGGCCCATGCGCGGTATGGTACAGAGGTGTTCAAGGGAAAGCTGGCGGAGTTGTTGGGGAAAGCCTGAGTCTATTTTAAAGCAAGGATGTGATCGTAATGGCACAGAAAACAGCGGCTGAATTCGTGGCCGGTGCGAAGGCCCTGATTGGCAGCAAATACTGGTACGGCTGCAGCGGCGAGGAACCCACGGCGGCTTTACTGGAAAGCAAAATCCGGCAGTTCCCCGGCATATGGACCCCGGCGCGGATCGAGAAAGCGCGCGGCGAGATCGGCAAGTGCAGGCACGTCCTCGACTGCGTCGGCCTGGTCCGCAAGGCCGCTGGCAAGGAGAGGGACCGCGACGCGCTGTACACCAACGCGGAGGGCCTGCGGCAAAAGTCGAACCCGCAGCCCATTGCCACCCTGCCGGAGAACCCCGGCGTGTGCCTGTTTATCCGGTCCAGGAACGGCAAGCCCGGCCATGTGGGCGTATATATAGGCAACGGGCGGGTTGTTGAAAGCTACAATTTCCGGCAGTGCGCCGACAGGCCCATAAGCGCACAAAAATGGGAGCAGTGGGGCCGTATCCCCTGGGTTGACTACGGACAGGAAAAGCCCGTGCGGGGTATCCAGATCGGCGACCGCGTGCGCATCAAGGAATACGGCGTGCCGTATTACCCCGGCGGGGTGAAAATCCCGGACGCGGCCTGGCTGCGGGGAATGGTAATGACCGTCAACGGCCTGAGCGAGATGGACGGCGTACCCTGCGCCCGGCTGGCCGAGATCACCAGCTGGTGCGCGTGCGCAAATCTGGAAAAGGTGGAGGGTTGATTATGGACTACCTTGAAATCATTGTCACTGCCATCGTGTCGGCGGGCATTCCCTCGGCGATATGCGGCCTGCTGCTCAAACGCTATGTGGGCAGGCTCGACCGGCGGGACGCCGCCCGGGCCGAAGAGGCGCGGTTGGCGTATCAGGCGGACCAGGCCGCCTTGGGTGGCGTGCGGGAATGCGCGAAGGCGATCGTCAAACTCGACCCGGAACGCAAGGCCAGCAATGGCGATCTGGACAGGGCGGCGGCTTACGCCGAGGGTATCAAACACACGCAGGCCGATTTTATGGCCAGAAAGGCGGCGGGAAAATGAACACCGTTGGTACGATCATCGCGGCCCTGAGCGGCACCGGGGCCATCGCGGCGCTTGTGGCGGCCCTCACGACCTACCTGAAATCCAAAACAGCGGCGGAGGACCGCAAAAAGGAAACCGCCGCCGCCCACAAAAAAATGGCGGAGGATATGCTCGCCCTGCGTGAGAGCCTCACAGCCATGACGGACACCATGCGGGCCGCCGTGTCCGAGGCCGCCACTCTGCGCGCGGAGGGCGCGGCCAAGGATAAGAAGATCGCCAAGCTCACCAAAGAGCGCGACGATGCCCGCGCGGCACTCGATGCGCTGGCGAGAAGGGAAGTGCATTGACCAAATTCCCGTTTTTAGTCCTTGTTTTTGCCGGAAATAATGATAGCCCAAACAAGAAAAACGTGGAATATCTCCCCTTGATTTTTTCCTTTGGAAGTCTTATACTTTCATTAGGCAAATCGCAAAAAAAGTTTTTCAAAAAATTTTTCAAAAACGGGGACGTAACCGCCTTCTCAGTTGTCTTAAGCGCGTAACGAAGAAAAAGCGGAGGTGAGAAGGCATGTGGATGCCCTGATCCGGGCGGCGTTGGTGGAAGGCGCGGCGCACAGAAGGTTCCCCGCCGCGCGAGACATGGAGTTTTTCGCCTGGGTTCATCAAACACGCAAGGATGGTTTGCAGAATGGACAATCGGGAGCGCATTGCGGAACTGGCAGGGAAGGCCCGGCAGGGCAATCAGGATGCCTTCAACGAACTCTACCGCCTGACACGGGATAGGGCTTACTTCGTCGCGCTCACCATCACCCGCAACGAGCAGGACGCGCTCGACATCGTCCAGGACAGCTATCTCAAGGCATGGCAGAGCCTTGACAACCTGCAAAAGCCGGAGCAGTTCCAAGCCTGGCTCAACCAAATCACCGGCAACACGGCAAAAAATTACATCAAGCACCACAGCCCGCTTTTGTTCCTGGGCAGCGACGATGACACGGATGGCTTTTTTGACCTGCAGGAGGAAAGGGACGGCGACTACATCCCAGACGCCGCCATGGACACCGCCGAAACCCGGCGGCTCATTATGGACATTGTGGACGCGCTGCCGGAAGATCAACGGCTTTGCGTACTGATGTACTACTACGAAGACATGGGCCTGCCGGAAATCGCCACCGCGCTGGACATCCCGCAAAGCACTGTGACTAGCCGCCTGCACCGCGCCCGCAGGAAAATCAGCGACGGCGTGGAGGCCCTGGCGAAGAAGGGGACCATGCTATACGGCGGCGCGCCCATGTCGTTGTTTGTCTGGCTGCTGAAACATCTGGCGTTCGAAAGCGGCAAAAATCTGCCTCCGGTGATTTTAGGAGCCGCAACGGCGGGCGGCGCAGCGGCAACA
>WRGP01000011.1 GCA_009787135.1 Bacillota bacterium
TCCAGCCGCAAGTCGCGAAGCGCCTCATACAGGCGGCGGCCAGCGTGCGCCTCAGTCAGCCCGCGCAGCAACTCGCCGAAGCGCAGCCCCGTCTGATAGGGGCGGCCGGCCCAGTCGCCTAGCCAGAACGGCGATTGCGCGCCTTCCGGGGAGGAAGGCTCCACCATTATACTCTCGCTTCGCAGCTCGACAATGCGCCACGCGAAGGAGCCCAGCAGGAATTTATCCCCCACGCGGGCCTCGAACGCGAACACCTCGTCCACCTCGCCCAGCTTTGTGCCATCCTTCAGGCGCACGGCGAAAAAGCCCCGGTCCGGAATGGTGCCGCCCGCGGACAGCGCCAGCATCCGGCTGTAGGTATCGCCCATGATGGTGCCGTGGATGCGGTCGTATAGCAGGCGGGGCCGGCTGGGCTGATCCGCCTGATGCTCATAGTCGCCCGCAAGCATGCGGAGCACATTTTCAACATCCCCGCGCGTAACGTCCCTCAAGCAGTGCGCGCGGGAGAGCGTGTCCATCGCGTCCTCAACGGAATACATGGCTGACGCGGCCATGGAAACCAGATGCTGGGCGACGACATCAAGGCATTTGCGCGGGGGTTTTGAATGCTCGATTCCGCCCTCCATGGCCACCGTGGCCGTCAGGCCGCAGTATACCCCCTCGAGCGCCATGCGCGGGAACAGGTGCATGATGCTCGTGCGGCCGGGGTTGTGCCCCGCGCGGCCCAGGCGCTGCATGGTGCTGGAGATGGTGGCCGGGAAGCCGATCTGCATCACGAGATCCACCTCGCCCACGTCAATGCCAAGCTCCATAGAGGATGTGGCGCACATCACGCGCAGCTCGCCGCTTCGAAGCTGCCGCTCGGCCAAAAGGCGCTGTTCCTTGGAAACACAGCCGTGATGCGTGCGGGCAAAGCCCTGCCCGCCCAGCTCGTTAATGCCATGGGCCAGCTTTTCCGCCTGCGCGCGGCCTTCCACAAACACGATCACCGTGCGGCAGCCCTCGCAGCGTTCGTATACCGAGCGCGCGAGCTCTGGCCAGATGGTGCCCTCCGGCAGGGTGCGCATGTCCGCAAGCGGGCTGGTCACCTGAATATCCATGGATTTTCGCATCTTTGGCGCGATGATGGTAACCGGATCGGGCGCGGCGAGATACTGGCCGGCCTCGTCCAGCGGCTCAATGGTGGCGGACAGGCCGATGCGCTGGAGCGGCTTTTCGCACAGCCTGTCCAGCCGCGCCAGGGATAGCATCAAATGCGCGCCGCGCTTGCTGTTGATGAGCGCGTGCAGCTCGTCCAGGATAATGGCGCGGGCGGAGTTGAGCAGGCCCTGGCCGCCGCGGCTTGTGAGAAGCAGATAAAGGGACTCCGGCGTGGTGATCAGGATATGCGGCGGATGCCGGAGCATGCGCTGCCGCTCCGCCTGGGTGGTATCGCCCGTCCGCACGGCGACCGCAAGCTCCGGCCCGGCGATGCCTTCCAGCGGCCGGCGCAGGTTTTCGCGGATATCGTTCCCCAGCGCCTTGAGCGGGGAGATGTAGATCAGGTATAGCGCCTGCTTCAGCTCACCCCGGGCGGCCATGGCCTTAAGCCGGTCGATGAAGACCAGAAAGGCGGAGAGCGTCTTGCCCGTGCCAGTGGGCGCGCTGATGAGCACATGGCCGCCCTGGGCAATGGCGGGCCAGCCCTCCTCCTGTACGGCGGTGGGCGTGCCGATATGCCCGGTGAACCAGGCGGCGGTAGGGGCGTCGAACAGGGCAAGGGCGCTGGGCATGCGGGATTCCCTCCAAATGAAAATTGCCATCACGAATGGGCGTTCTCATCCATGATAGCAGATTATAAGCCAAATTGCACGCAATATTTTTTGCGCGCCGTAATAATTGTAAAACGATAGGATTCTCCCAATGTTCTGCGTATATGCGCAGGCGGTGATGTCCACCATAGGCCTTCTCAGGGCCAAATCATTGCTTTTTTATCGGCAGACCCATGCGGACGTCAGGTATTTTCTCCAGGGTGTTATAGTCAAGGGTGCGAAACACATAGCCGGCCTCGCGAAAATGCGATACGATGGCGGGCAGGGTGCGGATGGTGCGCTGTTTATTGTCGTTCACCAAAAGAACGATATCGCCCTCCACGCGGCCGGCCGTGGAAATGGCGCGCCGGATCACGTCGTCGTCCGATTTGGTGGCGGATTCCGTGTCTCCATTGAGGGCGTTCCAATCGAGCCAGAGATAGCCTTCCTCCTGCAGGCGCGTGCGATAGAGCGGGGGGATTTTAGAGGACCCGTAGGGAATCCGAAGCAGCGGCATGGGAAGCTCAAACCCCAACACGTCCGCCACCATGCGCTCCGCCCGCTGAAAATCGTGCAAACATGCGGAAAAACTGGCGTTTAGAACCTGAAGGTCGTAAGAATAGGCGTGATTGCCGATGGTATGCCCATGCTCATAGATGGCGCGCAGGGCGTCGGGCCACTTGCGGACGTAGGAGCCAACGACAAAGAACGTGGCTTTTACGTTCAACTCATCCAGCACGGCGAGCAGTTCCGCTGTCGTGGGGGAGGGAGCGTCGCCAATCGTCAGATAAATCGTCTTTCCATTCGCGGGCGCTGTGCCTTGCCCTTGCAAGACGGGGCGAATCGTGGGGAGAACGCCGGGGAGCGTTTTCGGCGGCGCGCTGCTTATGGCCGTGCCGGCGTCCCCGCCAGCCGGCTCGGGTGCAGGTTCGGTCCGCTGAGCGGAGGGCG
>WRGP01000012.1 GCA_009787135.1 Bacillota bacterium
TGCCGATCCTCTACGCGATGGCCTATCCGGAGCGGCTCGCAACGGGCGGGGACCGGCTTGACCTCGCGAAAATTGGGCAGCTTACCTTTGAGGCGCCGGACGCGCGGAAATTCCCGGGGCTGTCTCTGGCCTACGAGGCGCTTGCGGCCGGCGGCACGGCCTGCGCCATGCTTAACGCGGCCAACGAGGTGGCGGTCGAGGCGTTCTTGGGAGGCAGGGTTCCCTTTGGCCGCATCGTGCGGGTTGTGCGGGAGACGCTGGAGCGGGTGCCGGCGGGGAGCCTCGGATCGCTGGAAGACGTTCTGGCCGCGGATGGTGAAGCGCGCCGCATGGCTTCGTCCTTGCTGTCATAAGTATGGGCGTGCGGGCGTTATAGAAAGAGGCGATAAGCATAATGGGTATTTCTTGGAGCGCAATGCGTAAAAAAACGCTGAATCTCCACGCCGTTTGACGCGCTGGTTTTGGGATTCGATGATTATCATAATCACTGGAGGTACCATTTGGGCAGTTTATTGTATTGGATTCTGGCCATCCTCACGTTCAGCCTGGTGGTGATCGTGCATGAGCTGGGGCATTTTGGGGCCGCGCGGCTGACGGGCACTGGGGTGATGGAATTCGCCATTGGGTTTGGGCCCAAGCTCTGGGCGCGTAAGGCCAAATCGGGCGTGCTCTATTCGTTGCGCGCGCTGCCGTTTGGCGGCTACTGCCGCTTCGTCTCGGAGGATGAGCCAGGCTGTGAGGATCGCGAGGATTCGTATTACCGCCAGGCCGTCTGGCGGCGGGCACTCATTTCCGTTGCCGGCCCGCTGATGAACGTGCTCATGGCCGTGGCGTTGATCTTTCTGATATACTGCGCCGTCGGCCTGCCGGGCGTGGAGCCGGTAATAGGCGGCCTGATGCCAGGGCTTCCCGCCGAGCAAGCGGGTTTTCAGGCGGGCGACCGGATTGTCAGCGTGAACGGTGTGGCCGTGGAAACAGCCGCCGAGGTATCCCAGGGGATCACGGCGGCGGGGGATACGGACATTGCCTTTGGCATCCGGCGCGGCGCGGAAGAAATAACCCTGCGCGCCCAGCCGCGCTGGGTGGAGGCGGAGGGCCGCGGCATGATCGGCATTGAGTACAAAATTGTGCGCTTCCGCCTGGGATTGTGGGAGTCGTTCAAAAACAGCTGGATCGTCACCGGCAACATGGCAACGGAGATTTTCCGCGTGCTGCGCAACCTGATATTCAAAGGCGAGGGCATAGGCGAGCTCTCCGGCCCGATCGGCACGGTGGTGATCATCAAGGAGCAGACGCAGCAGGGCGGCCTGCTCAACTACATGCAGCTGGCCGCCATCATCAGCGTGAACCTGGGGCTGTTTAACATGCTGCCCGTGCCCGGCCTGGACGGCAGCAAGCTGATCTTTCTGGCGATTGAAAAGGTACGCGGCAAGAGGATGAACCCGAACAAGGAAGGCGCCGTGCTGCTCATTGGCTTTGCGCTGATGGTGTGCCTGATGGCGCTGGCCATGTACCAGGATATCGTGAGGCTGCTTACATGACCAGGCGGATGTCCGTAGGGGGCGTAGCCATTGGCGGGGGCGCGCCCATCACCGTACAGTCCATGACGAATACGGATACGCGCGACGTACAGGCCACCTTGGCGCAGATTCGGGCGCTCGCGGACGCGGGCTGCGATCTGGTGCGCGTGTCCGTCTATGACGAGGCGTGCGCCAAGGCGGTCCGGCCGCTGGCGGACGCCTCGCCCGTGCCGCTGGTGGCGGATATCCATTTTGACCATACGCTGGCCATCCGCGCGGTGGAAAACGGCGTGCATAAGCTGCGCGTCAACCCGGGCAACATCGGCGGGGAAGCGAACGTGCGGCGGGTGGCGGATTGCGCGAGGGCGCATGGCGTACCCATTCGCGTCGGCGTGAACAGCGGATCCGTGGAGCGGGCGCTATTGGACAAGCATGGCGGCCCTACGCCCCAGGCCATGGCGGACAGTGCGCTTTCCCACGCGCGGCTGCTGGAAAAGCATGGGTTTTACGATATCGTGCTCTCCGCAAAGGCGTCCGGCGTTCACGACACGATCGCGGTAAACCGCTTGCTGGCCAGCCAGTGCGAATACCCGCTGCACATAGGCGTTACAGAGGCCGGCCTCCCGGGCCAGGTTGGCCTCCCAGGCCAGGGTGGCCTCCCGGGCCAGGTTGGCCTCCCGGGCCAGGGAACCATCAAGTCCGCCATTGGCATCGGCAGCCTGCTGGCGGACGGCATTGGGGATACGATTCGCGTGTCCCTCTCCGGAGACCCGGTGCCGGAGGTGGCCGCAGGGCTTTCGATCCTGCGCGCGCTCGGCCTTCGCGGCGGGGTGGAGATAATCTCGTGCCCGACCTGCGGCCGTGCCGCGCTGGACGTCGCGGGGATCGCGCAAAGGATTGAGGCGGAGACGCGCGGCTGGACGGAGCGCATCAAGGTGGCTGTGATGGGTTGCGTGGTCAACGGGCCGGGGGAGGCCAGGGAAGCTGATTTGGGGCTCGCCGGCGGAAAGTCCGGCGCCGCGCTGTTTCGGCGGGACAAGCCTCCGGAAAAGGTAACGGGCGACCCTTGCGAGGCTTTGCTAGCCGCCCTTGACGCGGCACGAAGGGAAAGACAAGAAACGCAATGAACTGGCAATCCATTTTGCCCGAGGACATCGCCTGGCTCGCGGAGCGCCTGACGCTGGAAAAGGTGCTGGTGGACCGGGACGCGACGAAGCTTCTCGTCTGCTTTTTGTCGGACAGGCTTGTAGAGGA
>WRGP01000013.1 GCA_009787135.1 Bacillota bacterium
GGCGGAGGCGTTGGAAAAGTGGCCGATGCGGTATATCGAAGAGGTCGCGCCGCAGCTCGTGCCCATCCTCTACAGGCTGGACGAGAAGGCGCGGGCGAGGTGCGCGGACGCGGCGGTGGGTATCGTGGACGAGGGGCAGACCGTGCACATGGCGCATTTGGATATCCACTACGGCTTCAGCGTTAACGGCGTGGCGGCGCTGCATACCGATATCCTAAAGCATTCGGAGCTTACGCCCTTTTACGCGCTGTATCCGGAGAAGTTCAGCAACAAGACAAACGGCATTTCCTTTCGCCGGTGGCTGACGCGGTGCAACCCGAACCTCGCGGCCTTTATCACCGAGCGGATCGGGCCGGGCTGGCAGCGGGACGCGGGTAAGCTTTCGGAGCTTCTGGGCTTTGCGGAGGACGACGAGGCGCTGGAGAGCATGGCGCGGATCAAACGGGAGAACAAGCTTCGCCTGAAACAATACCTTGCGGATACGCAGCGGCTTACGCTGCATGAGGACGCCGTGTATGACATACAGGTCAAGCGCCTGCATGAATACAAGCGCCAGCAGATGAACGCCCTGTATGTCATCTATCAGTACAAGCGGATCAAGGAGGGCTGCCTGCCAAAGCGGCCCCTCACCATGATCTTTGGCGGGAAGGCGGCCCCGGCGTATGAAATGGCCAAGGACATCATCCATCTGATCCTCTGTTTGCAGCGGCTTGTGATGGAGGACCCGCAGGTGAGCCCCTGGCTGCAGGTGTTCATGGTGGAAAACTATAACGTCACCCTGGCGGAGAAGCTGATCCCGGCCTGCGATATCTCCGAGCAGATTTCGCTGGCTTCCAAGGAGGCCAGCGGCACGGGCAACATGAAGTTCATGCTAAACGGCGCGGTGACGCTGGGCACGCTTGACGGCGCGAATGTGGAGATTCACGACCTGGTGGGCGATGACAATATCTTCCTCTTTGGCGCGACGAGCGACGAGGTGATTGATCTCTACCGAACAGGCGCGTATAACCCCGGCCGGATCTACCGCGGCGACAGCCGCGTCGAGGCCGTCGTGGATTTCATCGTGGGGCCCGAGCTTCGCGCCATCGGCGACACGCAAAGCCTCCTGCGCGTGTATAAGGAGCTGGTCAGCAGGGATGGGTTTATGGCGCTTTTGGACGCCGCCGACTATATGGAAGTCAAGGACTGGGCGCTCCTGGCCTATGAGGACAGGCGGGCCTGGAGCCGGAAGATGCTCGTCAACACGGCGAAGGCGGGGTACTTCTCCTCCGACCGGGCGATTGCCGAATATAACGAGGGTATTTGGCGGCTGAACGAGGTCACACCATGACCGGCGCGGAGAAAGCCGGGGCCCGGGAGGCTGGGGTGCTGCTGTCGCTTGCGTCCCTGCCCGCGCCCCATGGCGTGGGGGATATGGGCGGGGCCGCGCGCCGCTTTGCGGAGCTGCTCGCGGGCGCGGGGGTGCGGTATTGGCAGATTCTGCCGCTGAACCCGCTGGGGTACGGCAATTCGCCCTACCAGCCCTACTCGTCCTTTGCGGGCGACCCGCTCTACATCAGCCTGGACGCGCTGTATGGCGAGGGCCTGCTGGCCTCCGCGCCGCGGCCCTTTCAGCGGGGGACGAAATCCGTCGCGTATTCCGCCGTGCGGTCATACAAAGAAGGGCTTTTGCGGGAGGCGTTTCGGGCCTTTACGCCGGGCGAGGCGTTTGAAGCCTTCGCGGCCCAAGCCTGGGTGTTTCCCTACGCGGTGTTTATGGCGTTTAAGCGCGCCAACAGCCTTCGCTGCTGGAACATGTGGCCGGACGCGCAAAAGAACTGGCCCGCGGACCGCGCCGCGCTGGACCTCGCGCCTTTTGATGAAGATATCCGCTTTGAAATGTTTGCGCAATACGTGTTTTATACCCAGTGGATGGCGCTCAAGCGGTACGCGAACAGCCTGGGCGTTCAAATCATCGGCGATATTCCCATTTACGTGGGCATTGACTCCCTGGACGTGTGGGCCGGGCGGGAGAATTTTTTGCTGGATGAAAAAGGCGAGCCGCTGTTTGTGGCCGGTGTGCCGCCGGACTATTTCAGCGCCGAGGGCCAGCGCTGGGGGAACCCAATCTATGACTGGGCGCGTTTGCGGGCGGACGGCTTTCGGTTCTGGATCGACCGGATGCGCTACAGCGGCGAGCTGTTTGACGTCGTGCGCATTGACCATTTTCGCGGGTTTGACACGTATTGGAAGATCCCCGCCGCCTGCCCGACCGCCGTGGAGGGCGAGTGGGTGGAGGCGCCCGGCTATGCGCTTTTTGACGCGGTGCTGGCGGCCGCGCCGGGGCTTACGATTATTGCGGAAGATCTGGGCATGCTGCGCGAGGAGGTTCACGCGCTGCGGGATCATTACGGATTTCGCGGCATGGATATTTTGCAGTTTACGGTCGATCCCGCAAAGCCGCTGACGGTGGGGCAGGGGAACGCGCATAGGGTGGTGTATACGGGCACGCATGACAACCAGACCATACGGGGCTGGTTTGAATCCCAGCGGCTTTTGTGGCGGCTGCGGCTGAGGGCACGGCTTTTGCGGGCTGGGTATTGGCGCGGGCCCGTGTGGGAGAAGTTGGCGCGTTTGGCGCTGGACAGCGCGGCGGAAATGGTGATTTTGCCGCTGGCGGATTGTATGGGGCTTTCGGATGAGGCGAGGATCAACACGCCGGGCACGGTGGGACCGCCCAACTGGGAATGGAAGCTTGCGGAGATGGCGGAGATGGAGCGGGCGATGCCGGGCGTGGGGAGGCTGGTGAGAGAGAGCGGGCGTGGGTAGGCATGGCGGGGGAGCGG
>WRGP01000014.1 GCA_009787135.1 Bacillota bacterium
GGCTGAGCGGCTTGCCGCAGCTATGCACCTTCAAAATGGCCTCACGCCCCGCCACGTCCGGGTAGTTGACGGTAATCTGGCGGTCAAACCGGCCGGGCCGCTGCAGCGCCGGGTCCAGAATATCGCTGCGGTTGGTGGCCGCAATCACAATCACGCCCTCGTTGTTGGAAAATCCGTCCATTTCCACGAGCAACTGGTTGAGCGTCTGCTCGCGCTCGTCGTGGCCGCCGCCAAGGCCCGCGCCGCGCTGACGGCCCACCGCGTCGATCTCGTCGATGAAGACGATGGACGGGGTATGCTTCTTGGCCTGATCAAACAGGTCGCGCACGCGGCTGGCGCCAACGCCCACGTACATCTCCACAAAATCCGATCCTGATATGGACAAAAACGGCACGCCCGCCTCGCCCGCCACAGCCTTCGCGAGCAGCGTCTTGCCTGTGCCCGGCGGGCCGATAAGCAGAACCCCTTTGGGGATGCGCGCGCCGATATCAATAAAGCGCTGGGGATTTTTCAGGAACTCCACGACCTCCTGAAGTTCCTCTTTTTCCTCGTCCGCGCCGGCTACATCCGCGAAGGTAATTTTTCGCTTGGTCGTATCATAAAGCCTCGCGCGGCTTTTGCCAAAGTTCATCACCTTGCTGTTCGCGCCCGTCTGCTGGCGCATGACAAGCATCAGGAACGCGAACATCAGCACCAGCACGACCAAATACGGCAAAAATTCCAAATACCGTGGCGTCGCGAGCGGCTGGAGGTACTCCACGGTAAAATCGAAGTCGCGCTCCGTAAAGCTATCCGCCGGCAGCCCGGTTTTTTTGGCGTAAATCGTTTTGACGGAATCAAGAAAACTGGTGCGGTCAATCGTACAATCAAAATCGTAGCGGGACGGAAAATTCGCGTTGGCAATCTTGGAATCCTTCCGAAGGCCCACAAGCTGATTGTTCATGATCGCCACAGCCTTGATTTCGTCCTTCTCCACCGCTTCGAGCAGATCGTTATACGAAATGGTCACACTCTTGGGCGCCGACAACATAGAAAACCCCTGCGCGAGTATCAACATCGCAAGGATGATCGCGGCATAAGCCGCCCATCCCCGAAAAGGCCGCTTCAAAATGCTACCTCCTGATCTTTTTCATTGAACTGCGCCCTGGGTGTTCTCAAAGGGCCGGATATTTATACCCTTTCGCCAGTTTCCAGCCCTGCCCGAACACCACGCTGCCAAACTTTAGTATACCACTTCTTTTATGCACTGTAAACCTCTGGGCGAAGCACGCCGATATCCGGCAGGTTGCGGTAGCGCTCATCGTAATCCAGCCCATACCCCACCACAAAGCAGTCCTCAATCTCAAACCCCCTGTAGTCCGGAGCCAATTCTACCTTCCGCCGGGACGGCTTGTCCAGCAGCGTCAGCACGCGCAGCGACGCGGCCCCGCGCGCCTTGAGATTCTCCATAAGAAAGGACAGCGTCAGCCCCGTGTCAATGATATCCTCTATGATTAGCACATCACGCCCGACAATATCCTTATCCAGGTCCTTCAGGATGCGCACCACGCCGGAGGATTTTGTCGCGCTGCCGTAGCTGGAGATGGCCATAAAATCCACGCTCAAAGGCAGATCGATGGAGCGGATCATATCCGAAAAGAAAAGCGACGCCCCCTTGAGGATGCATACACATACCAGGTCCCGCCCCCCATAGTCCCGGGTGATTTCGCGGCCCAGCGCGCATACGCGCTTAGCAATCTCTCCGCTGCAAAGCAGCAGCTTGTCAAGGTCCTTATACATCGGTGAAGTCGTGGCGTTGATCATCGCGGCATCCTCCATCGTCAGCAATATTTGCTTCCCCCAACATTTCCCATGGCAACGCGCCGGTATATCGAATTTTGACGATTTCGCGCGTTTTTTCGCCGACCGCCGCGTCGCCCGACGGCTTTACGCCAACGATCCACAGCACGCGGTTTCCCTTGGCCAGCAGCGGCAAAAGATCACGAAACGGCCGGTCGATCCCGGCGTCTCGGAGCGTTTGCTTGAGCTTTTGCTTGCCGCGGAGGCCCAGCGGCGCGAACAGGTCGCCTTCCCTTCGCGCACGAAACACCGCGCCTGTAAGCGCGTCCGCGTCAAACGACTGTACGTGAACGCCATCGCCTACATCACCCGGAAGGCCCGGCTCGCTGGTGAAATCCGTTTCCGACCAGTCCCGCCCGCCGCCGGACCCACCCAGCAGGTGGAGCCTCTTCTCCGTCCGCAACGCGCGCCAGCCGCCCGGCAAGGATTCCGCCTCGCCGGGCGGCAGACCCGCAAGTATCGCGCTCGCCCGCGCGTTCAGCACGGGAACGCCCGCCCACTTTGCAAACGCGCGGACAGCCTCCGCCGTCGGGCAGATGCCTTCCACGATCCAGAACGCGCCGTAGGGCATGCGCTTGATACGCCCCGAAAGAAGCGACTCCGCCCGCGCGTGAAGCGCTTCGGACGCCCGCGCGGCCTGGCCGGCTGTGCGGGCCATGGCCTCGGCCACGCGCGGATTCAGCGTGCGCAGCGCCGGAAACACCGTGTGCCGGAGCAGGTTGCGCGCGTGGCGCACATCCTGATTGGTCGCGTCCTCGCGCCAAGTGACCCCAACGCCGCGCAGGTACGCTTCCAGTTCCGCCCGCGATACATCCAACAGCGGGCGGATGCGATTCCCGCGCTTGGGCCGCATCGCGCCAAGGCCCTCCAGGCCGCAGCCATGCACGAGATGCAGCAGCAGCGTTTCCGCCTGATCCTCCAGCTGGTGGGCCAGCGCGATTTTGGAAGCCCCGGCCCGCGCGGCCGCTTCCTCCAAAAAGGCATACCGAGCGCGCCTCGCGGCGTCCTCCAAGCCGCACCGCCAAGCGGCAGCCA
>WRGP01000015.1 GCA_009787135.1 Bacillota bacterium
CGTCACGGAGCATGGTGGTCTTTCCAAGGCCGGGCGGCGAAACGATCAGCGCGCTCACCGGCTGCCCGCCGATAAGCAGCCACGGCAACAGGCCCTCCGCCGCCCCCTCCACCGCCCTGGCGACGCGGATGGTGATAAACGCAATGTCCTGCAGGGCATAAAGCCTGCCATCTTTCACGGACGCGCGGCCGCACAGCCCCGCGCGAAAGCCGCCCGCGAGCGTCACAAACCCCTGGCGCAGCTCCTCCTGCCTGGCGTAGCCGGCATGGCCCAGCATCGCGTCCGCCATGGCCCGTATGTCGCCGGCGGACAGCGGCGGCGCGGCAAGCCGGCAGGGGGCTTGTCCGCCGACCATTGCCGGCTGCCCCGCGCGCAGGCGCAGCTCCGTCGCGGCCTTGACAGCCTCCGGCGGCAACGCCTCCAGCGCCTCGCGTACGGGCGGCGTGAGATACGCGCCGATCCGCCCCCTCCAATCACCCATACGGTTTTGGAAAGACAACAACCGCACTATTCAAACAGCATGACCCCCATTGCCTCCCAGGTCGCCCCGTCAATAACATCCTCCCATGGCATTCCATGCTCTTCCTTAAAGCGCTTCAGCGCCGCCGACATGCCCGGCCCATAGATGCCGTCCAGCCCGCCATTATAATATCCCAGTGCCATAAGCCGCTGCTGCGCCGAGAGCACCTGCGACCCGCGCGAATCAGGCCTGAGCGTTGGAAGCGACATGCCAAGCGCGCCATACGGCCCGTTTTCGATCACCACGCGCGTCCAGTTGGGCACGAGCGAGTAGAGCTGCTCCACATCCCTGTTGAACATGCGGATACACCCATGCGAGGCATGACTGCCGATGCTGCCCGGCTGGTTGGTGCCGTGGATGGCGTATATCCCCCACGGCACGCTGAGCCCTAAAAACCTTGTGCCAAACCTGTTTCCCTCGGGCATAAACCGCCGGTTGACGCGGTACACGCCCAGCGGCGTGGGCGTATCGTTCGCGCCAGACGCGATCGGCCAACGCTTCACCTGGCGTTGGTTTTGGTACAGCGTCAGCGACATGGAGGACAGGTCAATCCAAATGAGGTATTCACTGGCCGCGGCTGCGGGGATCGTTCCCTCCGGCAGGGCGCTTAGCGCGAACAGCAGCAGGCTGAGCAGCAGCAGCAAAAGCAATCGGCCCCGCATACGCACCTCCTCGCGGCAAGAAAAAAGCCATGGTCTCTTCCATGACTTTGTATGATGAATTCTTTCAAATTATCCCCTCAAGGTTCACATGAAGGTGAACATGAGCGCCGGGTTGGTATCCCGTGTCGAAGCGCCCGTTTGAAACGGTGGTCGCGGTTTCGTCTTTCCTGCCTGTGATTTTTTATTATTTGAATAAGGTCAATGAGTGGGGTTATGTGTTTCAAGGCTGTAAAGTATGCGGCAAGGATTTCCTCGCCCGCAGCCGACACTACGAGTTGTGTTCCGACGATTGCCGGAAGGAGCAGGCCGTGGCCGCCAAGCGGGAATTTGACGAACGGGCGAAAGGCGACAGGCTCGAACAGCTTGACGAAGCGGCGTATTATTACTGGTACAATCGGCTGCGTAAACTGCGAAAGGAAAAAGCCGCCGAAAAGACGGCGGCGTTCAAGGCGGCGTTCGACGATTTCCGCAAAGAAGCGGTACGGCGTAATGGCGAAGTCAAGCGCGGGGAAACGAAGCTGACTGATTTCGCGAATTGGTTGATAAAACAGCAGGACGAGGCTGACAGGCTGATGTCGGAGGTCTGTCCAAAGTTGGATTGACTGAACAATCCTCCTTTTTGAGGTCTGTGAGTAAGGTAACGGGTGCAAAGCTGCGCCCGTTTAGAGGTGTCCTCAAAATTGAGGGCACCTACTGAATCCACTTTTGGATTGAGTGGCGTAGCGGCGCAAAATTTCGCTGTCATCCGGCTTTATCTTCGCAAACTTAGGGATTGAACGGCGGCGCGGCATATGCTAAAATGATTGTGCGCTGTACCGTTCTTTTCTGCGCTGACAGAGGCGAGGGAGTGCGGCGCACATTATTTATACTAGCGGAGGAATATAAGGATGAATGAAGAAATTATCGCACGAGCGGAAAAGATTTTGGCAGAAAGGGAAATATTTGAGCATGGATGTGGCGAGTGTTGTGTCTTAGCGTTAATTGATAACGACGGTTTTCCTACCGCTGCCACTATCTCCCCGGCAAAGATAGAAGGAATCAAGCGTGTGGCATTTTGTTCCGGGATAAGTAGCAACTGGGTTAAACGGGCAGAAAAATGCAATCGTGCCAGCGTATGTTTTAACTCAGAAGAAAAGCAATATAACATCACGTTAGTCGGTACTATTGAGGTGTTGACCGACATTGAAACGAAAAAAGAAATGTGGTTTAACGGCCTGGGGTATTATTACAAAGGGCCGGAAGACCCAAATTTTTGTGTGCTTCAATTTGTTACGCAACGATACAGCTTGATGTTGAATGAACATGATTCAAACGGTAGTGCAAGAGGAACAATATAAGCATTTTCGTTGCAAACACTGATGATAGCGCAATCCAGATAGCAGAGATTAACCGACATACCCGCGCAGAAAAAAGTAGACCCGACCGGGATTTGCTACATTCATGCACTTGCTACACAGATATGGGTCAGTGTAGGAAATGTAGCATTTTCTGGTCGGTCCCACAAAAATCGTAAGGTAAGCAAACACGGCAAATGGATTGAGTGGCGTAGCGGCGCAAAATTTCGCTGTCATCCGGCTTTATCTTCGCAAACTTAGTTTGAGTTTCCCCGTTTTATACAAATAAGCGATCTAAAAGGAACTAATAATCCAATCGAATCCAGTAAGAGATTGAACGGATTGAGGATTGTTTTCCAAGTCA
>WRGP01000016.1 GCA_009787135.1 Bacillota bacterium
CGGAGCTCTTTGAGAGGCTTTTCGCCCTTGCCTTTGGCGGCGCCGGCGGGGAGGCGGCGCCGGCTGGCGTGACGCCGGCGCCTGACGTAAACGGCGCGCCATGAAAACACGGCACATGCTGTTGATGTGGGTGGCAATCCTTCTTGCCACCCCCGCCTTTTCACCGGCGTCCAAAAAGAGGTGGAGGGACAAAGCACAGCGGGCTACTATATCGTAAGCAAGCCGTTCCCGCCCCAAACGTACTGGGACAAAAGAAACCGGTAAGCGGCGGGGCCGCCCAAGGGCGCGCTCCCGCGCTATTTCCCCGCTTCGACAAAGGAAACTTCCCCAAACGCCTCGCCGTCCCAGCGCAGCAGCCCATTGAGCAGGGCATACGGAGTCGTTTCATACGCTTCAAGCAAATACGCGAGCACCGCGGCGATCGTTTCCGTATCCTCCGAACCGAAAACCATCAAAAAGCCTCTTTCCGGCATGGCGACCATCAGATCTCCCTTGGCAGCGGGAAACGTTTCCTTGCGCCAAGGGGATAGGAGCGGCAAGCTGGTCTCGTACATGCCGTCCAACTCGGCCCAGTACCTGCCGTCCTCCTCTGTCCACCGCAGGCCCTGCGCCAGCCGCGCAAGGTTCTGGCAAGCGAGTTCACGCAGCGCGTCTCTTTCCAACCCCAAACTCTCCAGTTCGGAGGCATTCATATTGCGGACACCCTTGGGAAAATCCCACACATAAAAGATAAGCAGCGACGGCATCCACTCTTCAAACACCATGCTTTGCAGGGTTTCTTCGTCGAAGGACTCAAGATACCCCTTCGAGCGGATCACCGGCATGATGTTGCGCACATCGGGTGTATCTTTCGACGCCTGCAGAATGTCTATTACGGTATCTTTGTAGTGTGCCAGTATCCCTTGCAGCGCGGACGGGTCCCGGAGATATAAGCCATACATGTTGTTTGTCCAAACCTGACGCGGATCTTCCTGACCATGAAGGTATACTTCGATTCGCTCATCGTTCGCTTGCGTCACAGGGATATCGGGCATCGCTTCTTGTAGAAGCAAGCAAAAGCGCTGTGTGAACTCGCCCTGGTCAAGGGGCCCTTCTTCCTGCGCGCTCGCGCCCAAACAGCTGCCCATCATAAGGATACTCACCAGGAACGCTGCAAGCCGCCGAATATTCCGCATTTGTCATTCCTCCTCAGGCATTTTATTTTGTCCCAAACAAGCGGTCGCCCGCGTCGCCCAGGCCGGGCACGATGTACCCATGCTCATTGAGGCGCTCATCCAGCGCGGCCACAAAGATATCCACATCCGGATGATCTTTCCGCATGCGCCGCACACCCTCCGGCGCGGCGATGAGGCAGGCGAGCTTGATGTCGGTACAGTCGCGCTGTTTGAGGAACGTAATCGCCGCGCTGGCGGAGCCCCCGGTGGCGAGCATCGGATCGATCACGATCAGTTCGCGATCCTGCGCGTCCGTGGGCAGCTTGCAGTAATACTCCACGGGCTCCAGCGTCTCGGGATCGCGATAGAGGCCGATATGGCCCACGCGCGCGGCGGGAATGAGGTTGAGAATGCCGTCCACCATGCCAAGGCCGGCGCGGAGAATGGGGATCACGCCCACCTTGCGGCCCGTCAGCACCTTTGTTTTCATCGTGGTGATGGGGGTTTCAATCTCAATCTCCTTGAGCGGGAAATCGCGCGTAACCTCATAGGCCATGAGCATCGCGATCTCCTCAAGCAGCTCCCTGAATTCCTTGGAGCCGGTGTTCTTGTCCCGCATCAAAGAGAGCTTATGCTGGATTAGCGGATGATCAAGGACGTGCAGCCTTCCCATGCGACCCCTCCTTCATAAAACCTTTTGGTGTATTATACCTTCATTTATACATTTTGCCAATATATTTTGCGATAACGCATGACATGCCCGAGAAGGCGATGCGCATGACGGCACAGGCCATCGGGGTTTTGCTATTGTCACACGGCTGTGGTATGATCTTGACGGGACCTATATCGAAAGGATTGGCTGTATGACAAGGCGCGGCAAAATAATGACCGAGTCCCGGAAGTTTGATTCGGATGATACGGCGCGTACGCGCGCCGTGAAACGGAGGCGTGAAACCTATGCGAAGAGCGGAACGCGCGGTCACCGGCCTGAATGAAATCGAAAGCATCCTCAAGCGGTGCGAGGTCTGCCGCCTGGCGCTGCATGACGATCCGTATCCCTACATCGTGCCGCTGAGCTTCGGCTACGGGCGCGATGGCGAGCGCCTTTGGCTATACTTCCATTGCGCGCACGAGGGCATGAAGCTGAACCTGATGCAAAAGCGAGCGCAGGCCGCCTTTGAGATGGACTGCGCCTGCAAGGTGATACAAAAAGGCCAGAGCGCTTGCGCGTATACCATGCGGTACGAGAGCGTCGTGGGGCAAGGCGTCCTTTCGCGGGTTCAAGGCGCGGAGAAGGCGGACGGCCTGTCCGCGCTCATGCGCCATGCCGCGCCCAAGAAGGCGTTTGATTTCTCACAGGCCGCGCTGGACGGCGTAACGGTCTTGCGCCTGGACGTCCACAGCCTCACCGCCAAGCGGAACCTTCCGGGAGAACCATGAGCGAGTTTCACGAAAAGGTCTATGCCGTCGCCCGCAAAATCCCCGGCGGCAAGGTCGTCACGTACGGCCAGCTGGCCCTGCTGGCGGGCAAGCCGCGCGCCGCGCGGCTGGTCGGCACGCTGATGAAGAACTGCCCCGAGGGAAACGGCGTGCCCTGCCACCGCGTCATCAAATCGGATGGATCCCTGTGCGGGGACGGTCTTTGGGGCATGGCGCAGCGGGAGCTGCTGCGCGAGGAGGGGGTTGCTTTTCAGAGGGACGGGCGGGTGGATTTGGGGCAGAGCCGGTGGGGCGGGGCGG
>WRGP01000017.1 GCA_009787135.1 Bacillota bacterium
GTGACGGGGATATCCACGACCGTGTCCTACAAAAACCACAAGCGGATCAACCGCGCGCCGGAGGAGTGGAATATCTTCCCCGACACCCACGAGGCGATCATAGAGCCGGACGACTTCGAGGCTGTCCAGCGGATCAGGGAGGGCCGCCGCCGCCCGACGAAGATGGGCGACATGGGGCCGCTCAACGGGCGGCTGTTCTGCGCTGACTGCGGGGAACGGCTGCACCTCTCCCGGAGCCAGGACAAGGGCGAGAAATATCAGTATTACGTGTGCAAGCTGTTCCGCCGGAACGGCACCTGCACGGCCCACCGCGTCCGGCGGGACATCGTGGAGGCGGAGGTCCTGTGCCAGCTGCAGCTGATGCTGGCGGCGGCGCGGGGCGACGGCGAGGGTTTCGCGCAGGCCGTGCGCAAGGCCGCCGGGGAGGAGGCGCGCCGAACGCAGCACTCGGTACGCGCGGAGGGCGAGCGCGCCGCCGCCCGGGCCGCCGCGCTGGACGGCATCATAGAGAAACTCTATGAGGACCGGGTGGCCGGGCTGCTGACCGAGGCGCGGTTCACGCGCATGCTGGCCCGGTACGAGCAGGAGCAGGAGGGCCTCGCGGAAACCCTCCGCCGGGCGCAGGAGGAGATAGCGAGCCGCCGTGAACTCTCCGAGACGATCGACCGGTTTATCCGGACCGCGACGAAGGTGGGCGATGTCCCCGCGCTTACCCCGGAAATCGTCAGCGCCTTCATTGATCGGGTGATCGTAAACGAACCGACCGGCGAAAAGTGGGACAGGAAGTATAAGCTGGCCATCCGGTTTGTAGGTGATATAGACGCATCGTGTTTCCAGTTACCAATTCCAGCCTGATTGAAAATGCCCACCGCCACGTTTTTCCCTTGCGTTTACAGACGCGGGGGATTTTTTTATTTTCTTGTTTGCCAAACGGCTCTCCCCTGGCTATATAGTGAGGGCTGGTATACCGCCGCCCATCACAAAAACAAGGAGGCCCCTTTATGTACCAAGGCAGGACCCTCCCGGAGCTGGCCCGGGAACTCGACCGCCAGCAGGAACTCAAGCACGACTACATCATCCCCAGCGACCGCATGTCCTTTACCCGCACGGACACCCCCCAGTTGCTCGCCTATGACAGCAACCCGGGGTATCCCCCATACCGGTTCGGCGTGACAGACCTGTTTCACCGCCAGCTTGGCGCGGCGCTGGGCATCCCGGCAAAGTACTACGACAAGATGCGCGCCGAGGCCCCGGCTCTGCTGGCCGACAACACCAACCACTGGCTGGCCGCGCGGGACAGCCGCCATACCATCCGTACCCTGAACGGCGACGCGCGCGCCTTCCTCTCCGACCGCTACCGCCGGATCGACCACCTGGACATCCTGCGCGCGGTGCTGCCGGTCCTTCAGGAACTGGACGGCTCCGGCGTGGAAAGCTGCGAGGTGACGGACGAGCGGATGTACCTCAAAGTGGTCAACCGCAGGCTGGAGGCGGAGGTCGTGCCCGGCGACATCGTGCAGGCGGGGATCATGATCTCCAACAGCGAGGTCGGGCTGGGCAGCGTCACCGTGATGCCCCTGGTGTACCGGCTCGTCTGCCGCAACGGCATGACGGTCAACGCCCTGGGCGCGCGCAAATACCACATCGGCGCTACCAACGAGGAAACCTGGGAGTTGCTCAGCGACAGCACCCGCGCCGCAGACAACACCGCGCTGCTGATGAAGGTGGCGGATATCGTGCGCACCTGCGTCGACGAGGCGAAGTTCGCGGTCGTGGTGGGCAAGCTGCGCGAGGCGGCGGGCGCGAAGATCACCGGCGAGGTATCCCGCGTGGTTGAGCTGACCGCCTCCAACTTCGGCCTGGTCCAGAGCGAGGGCGAAAGTATGCTCCAGCACCTGATCCTCGGCGGGGACCTGAGCCTGCTGGGCCTGGGCAACGCCGTCACCCGCATGTCGCAGGACGTGGGCGACTACGACCGCGCCTCGCGGCTGGAGACCGTCGGCTGGGAGATCGTGACGATGCCCCCGGCCCGGTGGAGCGCCATCAACGCGTAAGGAGGGCACGGAATTGGACAGTTGGAATCTGAAATGGCGGGACCTTGGCAAGAAAGAACGGGCTGTAAGGGTCGCTGGCATCACTTGGGTGCTGCTTCTATTCCTCGCGGGCGGCGTGCGCCTGCCCGGTGACAGCGGGTACGGCCCCACCGGTACGCAGCTAACGGAAACGGAGGCGGCGCGGACCAGCGCCGCTTCCACCGCCCCGGCGCGCCGGAGTTACAACGGCGTCACAGAGGGCGATATCATCACCGGCGAGCTGACGTTCTATTGCCGCGACGCCTGCTGCAACGGCTCATGGGCCGGGACCACCGCCGACGGCACGGTGCTCGACGATACTGCCGGGCCGATCGCCAGCGCAAACTGGCTCCCCTTCGGTTCCGTCGTGGCCGTGGACGGCGTGGTGTACCGCATCGCCGACAGGGGCGGCTCCGGCCTTGACCGCGTCGGGCGGCTGGACATCTACGAACCCGCCGGGCATGAAGCCGCGCTGGCCCGGGGCCGGGTGAAGGGCGCGCGGATAGAGATCATTTATATTGCTGGAAAGGAGCTGTCTGAATGAACAAGAAACGAAAGAAGGCCCCGTGCCGCGTCTGCCGGTTTTTCAAGGACGTTTCCAAGTCCGCCCCCTGGTGGCAGCGTGCCGTCTTTGCGCTCATCGCGAAAGCGGCGCGGGAACACCCGGAGGCCCAGGGCTACGACCTGCTGGACTTCATGGAGGCTGACCTGGCCCAGCTCAACAAAATTTTGAGGGGTGACGCGACATGACGGACAGCGGGTTCAGGGCGCTCATGGCCGCGATCATCGCGCGCGCGGTTGACGACGTGCGCAAGGGCGTGCAGCCCAACGCT
>WRGP01000018.1 GCA_009787135.1 Bacillota bacterium
GCCAGCCGGCCCGTGTCTTCCTTGCCCGCGAAGGAGGGCCCGCTGGCGGGGCATGTGATCGCCGTGGATGCCGGGCATGGCGGCTATGACGGGGGGGCGCGCGCGCCGAACGGCCGCTGGGAGAAGGTATACAACCTTGATATTGCCACGCGCCTTGCGGAATACCTGAGCTCGCTCGGCGGAAAGGTTGTTTTGACGCGCGACAGCGACTATGCCCTGTGCGACCCGAACCCCAAGATGCGCAAAAAGCGGCAGGACATGGAACGGCGGGCGGACCTGGTGCTTGTGGGCGGCGCTGAAATACTCGTCAGCATCCACATGAACGAGTATCGAAACAAAAACCAAAGCGGGCCGCAGGTGTTTTACCGCGCGGGATGCCCGGCGGGCAAGCTGCTGGCCGAGACGCTGCAGGCACAAATGATCGAATCGCTTTCGCCAAGGCAGAGGCGCGAGGCGCACGTGGGAGATTTTTATATTCTTTCGCTGGGCATCCCTTCCGCGCTGGTGGAATGCGGGTTTCTGTCCAACACCGCGGAGGAAGCGCTGCTGCGCACGGACACCTATGCCCAGCGCGTAGCGGAGGCCGTTGGGGACGGCATTGTCAATTGGTTTGAGCTCACGGAGCGGCCGGCCGCGGCGGAGCGGGAGAATCGGTAAGCATGCCGCCGCGCAAGATTTTTATGAGGCGCACCGTTCCGAACTCACGATGTACGCCGCCGCCGAGAAATATCTGCGCGGTGTTTTGCAGAAACGGTTTGACCCGACGAAACTGCCGCCAATCAAGAAGTGGAGCGACGAGCGCGAAACGTGTAGGCAGGAACTCGGTGGGATAAACACCGAGTACGCTATCTTAAAAAATGACGTGGAGAACGCGGAAGCGATTAAACGCTTCGCTGTGGAACTGATGATACCCGATGAGCCGCAAGAACGGCAGCAAGAAAAATCCAAATTGAAAGGACTGGCGATATGAATATCACCGAAAGATTATTCTACTCATCAAGCATAAGCTGGCCGCCTTGTTTGCGGAGTTTTTTAAGTTCTTCACGCTCGACTGCCTGTATGCTTTTTTCAGGTTTTGGCATATCCTCCGGGAGCGTCGTCCCCATTTCGATTATCGCCTTGCGGATTTTCTCCGCAACTTCGTAATGTGTATTGTTTGCTTCAATAGCCGTAGAAACCTCATCAGACTTTAGCTTTTCCTCTGTTTGCGATATGCGGAACAGATTTGCGATAAGTTCTGTGCTTCCCATATAATCAAGAATCTTTTCGCTTTTCTTCAAACCTTTTTTCGAGTGAATATCCGCAACGGTCATGCCGCCGTACAATCCCATGTATCCGGCGTTCTGGAATATGGCAAATTCCTCATCGGTGATAACTCCGGCATTACGGGCGGCTTCCGCTAAAAGTTGATTCCATTGTTTGATATTGCCGCGTACTACGAGCCGTTTGTTATTCTCATCAAGTTGATTGAACGCATCGCCTACTTCGGCGCGGCGGGTCTGAATCGCAAAATATGTCTGGCCGAGCGCGATAACTTCTTTGTGTGGGTCGCCGTTTTGCACAATGAGATAGCAGGCGTATCGTGTGAGTTCGTAGTCGGTAACGGTTTTTGTCGCTGTTTTAGGCATGGCTATCGTTTTCCTGACTTCAGGAAAATGTTCCGAAACATCATAACCGCTATTCTTGCAAGCGAGCATGGCTCGGTCAATGACTTTAGAAAAGTTCTCCCACTTCGCGTATTCAAGCACTGGCGCAAGTTCGCGCGCCGTCCAGTATTCTGTGCCGTTTTCGCGGACTTGCCGTATATCCTCGAAACTCTTGTATTCGTCTGAGTTTAATTTTGGCATTGTGAACCTCCGGTTTTATTAAGTAATTTTATAGCTCCGCGTTCCTGTTCTTGCCCCTCGCCCTTGGTTCCGCACCGGGGTCAAGTATGCTGTCAACATTTTTTTTGATAATTCTGTACTCTTTTGCCTGTTTTTCAGCTTGCCGTATTCGGCGCGGAGCGCGTTTTTACTCTCTGTGAGCCTGGCATAGTCCGCTTGGAGCTTGGCGAGGCTTGGGAGCTTCCCGCCGTTGCCCGCGTATGCCCGTAACGCTCTGGCGGCGGCTTCATGCAGGATAACCGCGCTTTCATGTTTACGGCCACGGCGGCCGCTATTGGGGCGCTGATTTGCGTCATTCCGTTGCTGACCGCCGCCATGAAGCCGCGGAGCGAGGAGAAGGATCATTACACGGAGCACGTGTCATCCCGCGCCGTCGGGCGCGCCCGGTATATGGCCGGGTATGTGGGACCGGCCTTTGCGGCCAGCGTGATATTCCAGCTCGCGACCGCGTACGGCCTGTATCTGGCGGGAGCGGCTGTGCTGACAGAGCCAATTTCATTTGGCTTATTGTAGGCGGGATACGGGCGCGGCATAGGGCCGCGTTCCGTTCATCCGCATGAACCGCGGTTCACGCGGATACCCTCCACCGCCCCTTCCAGCACTTCCACCGTTCCCGCGCCGGCATCCATCCGGCACAATACGCCAAGGGGCAGTGTCAGCTTCGGAACGCAGTGCCCGCACTGAATCCCCCCGAGCACAGGCTTTCCCAGGTCGTCAAGAAGTTCCCGCATGACCTCCGCCATGGTAAAGTGCTCCGGCGCGCCCTGCACGCAATCGGCAAAGTGCCCCAGCAGAATGCCCGCCACCCGGTCCAGCGCGCCCGCGCGCGCAAGCTGCGTGAGCAGCCTGTCTATGGCGTAGGTCTTCTCCCCCACGTCCTCCAGAAAGAGGATCGCGCCGTTAAAGTCATAGGCGTAGGGCGTGCCCAGGGCGCCGGCCACAAGCGACAAATTTCCGCCGATGAGCCTGCCGGTAGCGCGGCCCGGCGCGATGGTTACGCGCGGCAAGTTCGGCGGGGTTTCCAACAGG
>WRGP01000019.1 GCA_009787135.1 Bacillota bacterium
CTTGAAAAAGTAATTGATAGGCTTTGTCATGTTATCTGTTCAATTACTCATGAGACTATCAAAAGTATTACAGGCAGAGATTCGATATTACAATGCTTTTAATTGGCTATTAGTATAAATCTCACCTTGGAAGTTTTGTCTCAAAAATAGACAAGGAAGCGCGATATGCCATTCTGAATGATGGGGTGCCGTGAGGCAAAACATTTGGAGGAGGCATAGGAAGATGGAAGAGGGCAGAACTTACGGGTATGTGCGAGTGTCAACCAGAGAACAGAACGAAGACCGGCAGCTGCTGGCTTTACTGGGGTGTGGCGTACAAGAGGAAAATATCCTCATTGACAAGCAGTCTGGTAAGGACTTCAACCGGCCAAAGTATCAGCAGCTCATGAGGAAAATGCGGCCTGGCGATACGCTTTTCGTTAAAAGCATCGACAGGCTCGGCCGGGACTATGAGGAGATCATGAATCAATGGCGGATTATCACCAAGGATATGCAGATCGCTATCGTGGTTTTAGACATCCCGCTGCTGGATACGCGCCGGAAGGAACGGGACTTGACCGGCGTCTTCATCGCCGACCTTGTGCTGCAAATCCTCAGTTACGTGGCCCAGACAGAGCGGGAGTTTATCCGTCAACGCCAAGCGGAAGGGATCGCGGCGGCGCGTGCGAAGGGGATACGCTTCGGAAGACCCCCGCAGGAGCGGCCTGAAGCATTCGCATGGCTGTGCGAGGCCTGGCGTAATCAAGAAATATCCTCACGAGTTGCCGCGAAGCAACTGGGAATTTCACACATAACCTTCCAGAAGTGGGTCCGTGAAAATCTTGGCGCATAAAAAGCGAAAGGAATCCCGCTGATACCTCAAAAAAGCTTGGAAACAAAAGTAGGCTTTTCTTTCCACCCCCGCTCCACACATTCTACCCATCAACAAACGGCAGCCCGCTTTCAAACAGCCCCCTATTTGCCTGTTTTTCGGACTGATTTCACCAAGAATCAACCCTTTTCTTGTCAAAAGCAGTATAGCATGGGAAAGCGTTGAAATCAATAAGCTTGGAAAGAAAAGCCTACTATGGTTTCCATGATGTTTCGTTCAAATTGCCAGGATCAAAATTCATTCGATTCCTCTGTTGACAGATGGAAAATGATTTTTGTATAGTATCATTACTATCAAAAACGGAGGGAACGCCATGCATTCCATCATCGCCAACCCCGAACTCGCGGCCGCCGGCGCACGGAAAATCGAATGGGCCAGGGATCACATGCCCGTGCTCCGCGGCATTCAGGCGCGCTTTGAAAAGGAAAAACCCTTCGCGGGGCTGGTCCTGGCCGTATCCGTTCATCTCGAGGCCAAGACAGCCTATCTGGCGCAAACGCTGACCGCGGCGGGTGCGGCGGTCGTGGCCATGGGCAGCAATCCCCTTTCCACCCAGGACGATGTCTGCGCCGCGCTTTCCGCCTCGGGTGTTACGGTCTTTGCCAAGCACGCCTGCACCATGGAGGAATATCACGAATTTCTGATCAAAGGGCTCGAGAGCCGCCCGCACATCATGATCGACGACGGCGGCGACATGGTGAACATTCTGCATGAGGAACGGCCCGAGCTTGCCGCGCGGCTCATCGGCGGTTGCGAGGAGACGACCACCGGCGTTCTGCGGCTTCGCGCCAGGGAGCGCGCCGGCACGCTTCGCTTTCCCATGCTGCTCGTCAACGACGCGGACAGCAAGCACCTCTTTGACAACCGCTACGGCACGGGCCAAAGCGTTTGGGACGGCATCGTGCGCACAACGAACCTGTCCGTGGCCGGGAGCACCGTTGTGGTGGCCGGCTATGGGTGGTGCGGCAAAGGCGTGGCCATGCGGGCCAAGGGCCTCGGGGCGCGCGTGATCGTCACGGAGGTGGATCCCGTCAAGGCGGTCGAGGCGGTCATGGACGGGTTCACCGTTCTGCCTATGGCGCAGGCCGCGCCCTTGGGGAATTTTTTTATCACCGTGACCGGGTGTGAAAACGTCATTGGCGAGCGCCATCTGCCTTTGCTAAAGGACGGGGCCGTGCTGTGCAACGCCGGCCACTTTGACGTGGAGGTCGATGTTGCGGCGATACGCCGCTGCGCTGCATCGCGTTTCGTCGCGCGGCATAACATCGAGGGGTTTGTCATGCCCGGCGGCAAGACCGTGTATCTCCTCGCGGAGGGCAGGCTTGTGAACCTGGCCGCGGCGGACGGGCATCCCGTGGAGATCATGGACATGAGCTTCGCCCTGCAGGCGCTTTGCTGCGAGTGGCTCGCGCAAAAAGGGAGCGGCCTTTCCCCCGCCGCATATCCTGTGCCGCGCGAGGCGGATGTGCTGGTTTCCTCGCTCAAGCTTGCCGCTATGGGCGTTGCGACGGATACGCTTACGGAAAAGCAGGCGCTGTATCTGGAAGGGTGGGGGTGAAAAGTGCCCTCCTATCCAAGGCCTTTATTGGGCAGCCCGCTGTAACTATAATGAAACAGCAAGCACGTGTAAGGACAGTGAAAGCGAATGGACAACGATGTAACCGCGCCAGAATCAATCGCGTTTACAAATTCAACGACAAAACGGCGTGAATGGTGGGGCTGGCTCGGCTCCATGGTATGGCTGTTTTTTATGATGTACGGCCACGATCCTTTTATATTTCCACAATTCCATTATGGTGAAGGCAGCTGGTATCCCTTTTTCTTCATGGTTGTTTTCGCCGTGGCGATCATTGCCTTTGGCCTCCGCTTTGGGAAAGACCCAAACGGGCTTTCCCGTGTCGCGTCTTGTACAGCGCCGGTTGCCCTTATCATTACGGCGTTGTTTGCCCTGCTGCCAGCCCCGCTCGGCTCGGTACTGTATGCGGTTTCGCCGGTATTCATGGCGCCCGCGCTTACGCGCCGGGTGTTTGGCATACTCCATACGGCGGGGAAGG
>WRGP01000020.1 GCA_009787135.1 Bacillota bacterium
AGGAATACCGATTTGCGCAGGGCATCGTCCGTGGGATAGATGGTCTTCGTCTTGGTGTATTTGCGCAGCATCCGGTGGAAACCCTCCACTGCGTTGGTGGTGTAGATCACCCGGCGGAACTCGGCGGGATACTTGAAGTAGGTCGTAAGCTCCGCCCAGTTCTCACTCCAGGACTTTAGCTTTTTCAAGTTTTGGCGCTGCCCTGATTCTTCCCTTGCACTACAGCTTCCCGTCGGATTTTTCATACTTCCTTATGACTGAAACCCTAACAGGTTCAAGGCTTTTCTATATCTCAAATGCTTTCTTTGAAAACCAAATCACGATCATCCGGAGGAAGGCGTGTAAAAACCGCCGCCGCATTTAGGGCGGCAATAAAAACACCGCACAATGTATTTGCGCAGGTCATATTACAGTCTCTTTATCATCAAGTAATCTTCATGTCCCGCATGGTCGAGACTTGCGCCGGACATTTCATACCCAAGCCGCTGATAGAGCCGCACGGCGGGATTGTCTTTCTGCACGGACAATGAGGTCTGCTTGTAGCCGTTTTCCCGCAGCACCTTCAACAGCTTTTTCATCAGCTTTGTACCTATGCCGTAGCCGCGAAACTCCGGCAAAATTGAAATAGCAAGTTCGGGCGTTTCGCTGTCAACGTAACCATGCGCCGGTATAATCCGCGTCCATGCCGCTCCGATCACTTGACCGTTCTGCTCCGCGACCACGCCCAAGTCTCCAGGCTGTGTCCCGAAATCCTTAATGTAGACAAAAATCTCCGGCTCGTGGACGATGCTTCTCGGCGGCGGTTCTACGCTCCGCGGAACGAAAATCGCCTGATATAAAAATTCCGGCAAGCATTCATAGTCTGATTCATGCATTCCGCGGACTTTGGCGTTGATTTTATGCGCCGTTATAATCGTGTAGCTGCGGACATTTATTGTAATGACCGTGCCGCTTTTATATACATACCAATTCTTGCCTTGTCTGATGATAATATCCGCTTGTTTCACGGCATCCTTGCACCACGCGACAACGTCGTCGGTTTGCAGGTTTAGGTTGTGTTTTATTCGATTCGCACCCATGGGCGTGGTATGGATTTTATCGACTTTTGAGGGCAAGTCCGCCCCCCATTGCTTTTCCAAGCAAATCAAATTCAGCCCCGGTGCGGCTTCCTCAATTTTGAACCGGGTGTATCCGTGCTTTTCGTAAAGGTTCAGGTTCTTTTCGCTTTTATGTCCCGTTATAAGCCAATATCGTTTATTCGGGAACCTATTTTCAATCGTCTGTAACAGCCGCTTGCCGACGCCCTTATTTTGACAGCCGGGAAGCACCATCAACTTACCAATGTAAATACTGCCGTCATCTTGCTCCGCAGCCCGAACCGATCCTATGATTCGCCCGTCGCAAACCGCTTTCAGCACGGTGCATTCCTTGAATTCCCCTATCGTTTCTTCAAGGGTCTGAATCAGCGGTTGAGCCGAACCATTGTTGTATATTTCCGCCTCGCTTTGATAAGCGGCGTATTGAAGCGTTAGAATTTCTTCGGCATCTGCGACCGCTGCCTTCATAATCTCATATTCAAAACTCATGCTCATCCTCCTTGTTTAAGCCCAGCCGCTTCTCCGCAATCAACTCACTGCCGGATTTTACGATGCCCGGCCCATATTTCCGCCGGAGGCTGCTCCGCCGACATTGTACCTCGTACATCATACTTTAAAAAAGCAGCCCCCGCGAAAAATCCGCGCGGGCCGCTTTACGCGTTGTGTGGTGCTACGGCTTTTCCGCTCGTCATACGCCACGCGCACCCCGAATGAACCAGCGGATAACGACGACGATGACAAAAATCATCAGAAAAAAGAACGCGCCCCCAAAGATGAGCCCAAGCAGGCCGCCAACCAGGCCGAACACGCCGCCAATGATGCCGAACACCAGGTTAAACACCAGCCCGATGATGGAGAAGACGAACTTAAACGGCCAGAATAGAATGCTGAGCATTGTTTTGTACCTCCTCGTGTTGCGTTGGAATGACTATAGTATAGGGCATGCGGACGAAAAACGCAAAAAGAGCAAGATTAGAATTTGTTTAGGAATTTCTAATAAAGGGGAGCGAATGGACTGTTCTTTTACAAAATAAGCGTCCAATCCCTGCGGCCGTACAAAACGCGCGCCCCTTGCACAACCTCCCGGCGCTTATATGCGGATAGATAAAAGCAGGGGCGGCCAAAGGCCGCTCCCATGGTACGCCGCGTTTACAGCGGGGTTTCCTTGCGCCCTATCCCCTATGCCGCCGCCTTAAGCTTGCTGAAGATCATCCGCCCCGCGCTGGTCTGCAGCACCGTGGTGACAACTACGTCCACCGTTTCGCCAATGTACCGCCTGCCGCTGTCCACCACGATCATCGTCCCGTCGTCCAAGAAGCCCACACCCTGGCCATACTCCTTGCCCTCCCGAAGGATCTGCACGTTCATCTCCTCCCCTGGCAGCAGCACGGGCCGCAGCGCGCCCGCCAGGTCGTTGATGTTGAGCACCTTGACGCCCGTGACCTCGGCCACCTTGTTCAGGTTGAAATCATTGGTGACCACAAGGCCGCCAGTTTCCCTGGCGAGTTTGAGGAGCTTTACGTCCACCTCGTCCACGCTGTCAAAATCCTCGTCGGTGATGGTGATGTCAAGGGCAAGCTCCTTTTGCATATGGCTGAGCACATCCAGCCCGCGCCGGCCCCGGTTGCGCCGGATAGGGTCGCCGGAGTCCGCGATGTGGCGGAGCTCCGTGAGAACAAACTGCGGGACGACGAGCGGGCCTTCGATGAAGCCCGTTTTGCATATGTCAAAAATGCGTCCGTCAATGAGAACGCTGGTATCGAGTATTTTATCAATGCCGTCCTTCGCGTGGCCCGGGGGCCTCCTCTCCAAGCCCGCCAGCCTCACGCCAAAGGCGGGCGGAACCTCCCGCCAGCGCG
>WRGP01000021.1 GCA_009787135.1 Bacillota bacterium
GTTTTGCAGGCTGTCCATCAAAATGGGCGAGGCTTTGAGGCTGGAAACGGCGGCAAGCCGCCTCTCAATAGGCTCCCGCGCGGCCAGCGGCTGTTCGACCCAGGCATTCAGAAGGCGCGCGCCCATGGCGGTGGAGGTTTTGTCCAGCAGGTACAGCAGCGTCCCTTTGCCCCGCCCCCGGCGAATGGTCTGCGTCAGTTCAAGGTTACGGCGCGCCGCCGCGTCCAGCACCATATACCCGCCGGCGGAACACTGCCTGAGGCTGCTCAAATGATCCATGGCGTTTCGCTGCGTCTCGCGGAGGTAGGCGAGCAGCGCACCCGTTGCGCTTACGGCCAGCTTTTGATCCGCAAGGCCAAGGGTTTCCAGGGTATGCAGCTTAAAGTGCGTAAGAATTTCTTTTGCAGCGTTTGCAAAAGCCCATGCGTTGGACGAATAAGCCGACAGGGGCGCGGAAAACGAAAGGCCCGCGCAGGCCGTCATGGCGGCCTCGTTGGCGATGATCTCCGTGGGCGCGATACGGGTTACTTCGTTTGCAAGCGAGCCGGGCGCGCCGCCAAGCTCCATGGTCATGCATTCGCCGGTCGATACGTCCGTATACGCGACGCCGGCGTTCTCCCCTTCCACGCACAGCGCTAGCAGGTAGTTGTTGCGTTTCTCATCCAGCATGGACTGCTCGATAACCGTGCCCGGCGTCACCACGCGCAGCACGCCCCGCTCCACCAGGGCCTTGGTCTCCTTAGGGTCGGTGAGCTGCTCGCAGATGGCCACCTTGTACCCCTTCTGCACCAGGCGGTTGATATAGTTTTCAGCGCTGTGGAACGGCACGCCGCACATCGGCGCGCGCTCGGCAAGGCCGCAGTCTTTGCCGGTCAGCGTGAGCTCAAGCTCGCGCGAGGCGATGTGCGCGTCCTCAAAGAACATCTCGTAAAAGTCGCCGAGCCTGAAAAATAGAATCGTTTCCTTATACTGCTCCTTTAGCGTCAGGTACTGGCGCATCATAGGCGTCAGGGCCATGGGCTTCTCCCTCCGTATTTATCATTCTAGTACTCTCTCCGCCTTGAGCGTGTTATGCCCCGCCGCGGTTACCGTAACGTCCACAAACCGGCCGATCAGCGCCGCGTTGCCCGCGAAGTTGCAGGTGATGTTCCGCCCGCACTTGCCGGCCACCTGGCCGCCGCCTCGCTTTGCTTTTTCCTCCACCAGCACGGTTTGCCGCGTTCCGACGAGCTCCGCGTAAATCTCGGCGGTATTCCGCTCCTGCAGGGCGATCAGCCGGGTGATCCGGTCCGCGGCTGTGTCTTTGTCCACAAAATTTGGTAGCCGCGCGGCCCGGGTGCCTTCCCTGGGCGAAAAGATGAAGGTGTACGCCGAATCGTACCGAACCGCCTCCGCCAGGGACAGCGTGTCCATAAAATCCTGCTCCGTCTCCCCCGGGAAGCCGACGATCAGATCCGTCGTCAGCGCGATATCGGGCATGGCGTTCTTAAGGCCGCGAACGCGCTCCAGATATTCCGCGCGGGTGTAGGCGCGGTTCATGGCCGCAAGCACCGCGTCGCTGCCCGATTGCACGGGCAGGTGCAAATGGCGCGCCACGGCCTTTGCGCCCGCCATGGCCAGGATCAGCTCGTCCGACAGATCCTTGGGGTGGGAGGTCATAAAGCGGATGCGGGGCACGCCCAAGCTGTCAAGCCTTGTAAGCAGCCGCGGAAAGGACGCGTCCCCGCTCAAATCCTGCCCGTAGGAGTTGACGTTCTGCCCCAGCAGCATGATCTCCCGTACCCCGTCCTTTAGAAGCCCTTCCGCCTCGCGAAGGATCTCCTCCGCGCTTCGCGAGCGCTCCCGCCCCCGCACATAGGGCACAATGCAGTAGGAACAAAAGTTGTCGCACCCGTACATGATCGTCAGGTACGCCTTGAAGGGACTCTCCCGCCGAATGGGCAGACCCTCCGCGATATGGCCCGTTTCCTCACGCACCTCAAGCACCTGCCGCCGGGTTTCCAGGGCGCGAAGCAGGAGCGACGGAAACCTGTGCAGGTTGTGTGTGCCAAAGGCCACGTCAAAAAACGGGTATTGCCGCAGGATAACCCGCGCCATCTTGGGCTGCTGCGTCATACAGCCGCAAACGCACAGCAAAAGCCCCGGGTGTTTTGCTTTGAGCTGCTTGAGCCACGTCATATTGCCAAGGGCCTTGCGTTCCGCGTTGTCGCGGATGCAGCAGGTGTTCACGAGAATCAAATCCGCTTCCTCGCGCGAGGGCGCCGTTACCATGCCCATGGCGGAGAGCATGCCTGCCAGAACCTGTGAATCGTGCGCGTTCATCTGGCAGCCATACGTGACGATACAATAGCTGCCCGGCCTTTCATTCAGCGCGCATACCTCTTCCATGGCACGCCGCTGCGCCTCCATTTCCTCCGCCGATACCAGCGGCGGCTCCGCCCGCCTCATACCGCGCCTCCCGCTGACCGGAGGCGGACCCGCTCCGGCACGCCGCCCGCGCGAAGCGCCCGGATCACATCCTCCGGCGCGTCCAGGCTGATTTCACTCTCATCTCCCGCGGCCCGGCGCCTGCGCACCTCCCTTCGCAGCGCGAGCGCCCCCGCGTCGGCGGAGGGCAGCATGCCCTTCCCCAGGCAGCGGCCGCAGGGCGTGAAAAGCGTCTCCTCCACGGGCATAAAGACAGGCCTCCGCGTCATTTCGAGCAGCCCGGCGCCGGTAAAGCCGTACACATGGTGTTTGGCACGGTCGCGCGCGAGCACCTCCCGAAGGGCTGCCAATACGGCCCGGCGGTCCTCCTCCGTCTCCATGTCGACAAAATCCACGACGATGATTCCCCCAATATCCCGAAGGCGGATCAGCCGGGCGATTTCGCGGGCCGCCTCCGCATTGAGACGCCTGACCGTATCGCCAAGGCTCCGCCGGCCGGTGTATTTGCCGCTGTTCACGTCGATCACCGTCATGGCCTCCGTCCGGTCA
>WRGP01000022.1 GCA_009787135.1 Bacillota bacterium
ACTTCCGGCTGGGGGTACGCGGTGGTGTACGCGTATATGAAGGATGAATGATAGGCGGACAGCCCCCGGCGCTCTGTAGCCGTTCAGGCCCCAAACGGGCTCATCCGGCGAGGAATATTCATTGCGCTCAATGGGTATTCCTCGTTTACACATTCGGATTTCGCGAAACCTCAGGAATTCCAAAAATCGACAAAATACGACGATAATCCTTGAAAAAAATAACAGTATGTGATAAAGTAATGCGGGAAGAGCAGTTGATAATGGCGTTGAAGTATCTGCGTCAATATGTCACGCAAAAGAATTGGCATATGAATTTGAAGCGGGAGAGGCGGCTGTTCACGACACGATTGCGGTAAGAAAAAGCACGCCGTCAAAACGCATACTGATTGAGAACATCAATGCAAAAAGCAAGGTCTTCAAAATTATAGCGAACGAGTGCTGCAATCGCAGAAAACGCCATGGTTTACGCGCAAATTTTGTCTGCGGAGATTGTCGATTTTAGTACATGAAAGGCGAGGAGAAAGAAAATGTTTTATAAGCCGATGGTACGCAACCTGACACGAGCGCTGGCGCTCACGTTATGCGTTACGCTGCTGCCCATGGCAAGCGCCCTGGGGAAGGAAGTGTTTTTTTCCAATCCGGTCACGCCGCTGGAGTATATCCCCGCGTCGCGGCCCGTTGACACCGGCCGTGACGCGACCCGGAGCCCCGCGTTTGGCGAGGGCTACGCCGAGCTTTGCTATAACCTGCCCACGGTTCTGTATATTGATTGCGCCGGGCAGCAGGAATGGCTCGCGAAGCTTGGCGGCGCGGGCACCGTGTACGTCTCATGGCGGGAGACGGCGGACGCGTATGACCGGCTGTTCATCACCTTTGATACCGCCGACCAGGGCGTGGCGCAGGGCTGGGTAGACGCCGCGTGCCTGCGCCCCATGAGCGGCGCGGAGGCGGAAGCGTTCGCGCGCGAAGCGGAAACGCAGCCGGACGTCAGCTTCTATGAGGGCAGGCCGCTGGCCCTGCTGGCCTGCGAATGGAATCCGCTCGTGGCGCCGGCGCCGCTGTCGGAGGAGACGCGCGGCGCGATTGAAAGAGAAGCGCAGTCGATCATCGGCAATCTGGTGGGGGGCCTGCCGGGCGAAGCGGAGAATGCCGGGACGCCGGAAGCGCCCGCCGGGCAGACGGCTTTGGAGGCCGTTGATAAGGGCGCGCAGTCGATTTTGGAGGGCATGCTGGGGGACGGCCCGCTGCCGGAAGCGCCCGGCGGCGCGGCGTCTTTGGAGGATGCTGACAGGAGCGCGCAGTCGATCCTTGACGAGCTTTTGAGCGGCGCGCCGGGCGGCGCGGCGTCTCCGGAGGATATTGACAGGGGCGCGCAGTCGATCCTTGACGAGCTTTTGAGCGGCGCGCCGGCGCAAACGTCCGCTGATAAGGATACGGAGGCGCTGCTTGAGAGAATCCTTGAGAACAACGAGGCTGCGGCGGAGGAGCCCGGGGACGATCAGGAAGAATCCGTGGCCGGGGAGCAGCCCGGCGCGGAGGAAGCGCCCGGCGAGGCCGGGGAAGTCTCCGATGAAGCTGGTGAAGCCGTAGAAATCCCCGGCGAGGCCGAGGACGTTTCTGACGAGGCGGTGGAAACCTCCGGCGAGGCCGAGGATGTTTCTGGCGAGGCTGAGGAAGTTTCCGGTGAAGCCGAGGACGTTTCTGGCGAGGCGGTGGAAACCTCCGGTGAAGCGGAGGATGTTTCTGGCGAGGCTGAGGAAGTCTCCACGGAGGCCGGGGAGCCCGGCGAGGAAGCCGGAGATATGCCGGCCGTCCTCCTGACATGCGTCATTGATACCGAAGAGCTGATCGTCGGCGAAACGGTGGTAACGCTCACCGCCGCGGTGGAGGGCGTGCCCGAAGGGTGCGAATATACGCTGCAATGGCAGAACGATCTTACCGGCACGTTTGAGGATGTGCCGGGCGAGACGGGCGAGCGGGTCACGTTCGTCGCCACCGAAGAAAATATCCGCTGCGAGTGGCGCGCGCTGCTGGTCTTGCCCGGGGAGGATGTCCCCGCGGCGGAATTGCCCGAACCGCCTGCGCCGGAGGCGGCGCCTCAGGAGGTATTGCCCGAAGCATAAGGAGACATGCCGGGGGGTGCATTCCCCCCGGCGCGCGCTTTACCATACACCGTAAACATTCCCTCCCGCGGCGCGGGAGGGAAATTATGATAAATACTCAAAATGTTGATGTACATAGGCATATTTTTTTGTTTTTTAAAGAAGACACAATATATTTACAAGGAGCGGACTGTTTTTTATGAAGAGGCACACAAAGTTTTCACGCCGCGTTTGGGCAATCGCGCTATGTTTGATGATGATGCTCCCATCCCTGGGCCTTGAGGTCCTGGCGGCGGAGAGCGAACCGCCCTTTAACGATCCCCTGATCATCAGCAGCGGTCCGATCACGGTTGCGTCTCTGTTTGATGTCGCGGCTGAGGCGGAGGACGGCGGGAGCTTTACGGTCCGCGTGGTATATGAGGATGGCACGCCCATGCCCGGCGCCGGGTTCAATATTGTGCTCATGGACAACGGGTCGTCGCTTATGTTTACCAAGACCCCGGGCGTTACGGAATACGTCTGTTCGGCGGAGGGCGAGGTTGAGCATTGCCAGACGGATTTGGGCGGCGTGCTGTCCTTTCAGAATTTGCCGGATGGCGACTATAGGCTTTATGCGTCGTACCTTCTTGGCGTATCCCGCATAGTGAAAGCGCAAACGATAACGGTCGCGGATGGCGAGATCACGTTTCCCTATGGGATCAATAACTCGGAGAGCTATGGCTATGCGGCCTGGGACGCGGAAGAGAATATTCTGACGGTTACCAATATTTTCGCGCCGCAAGCCCGTGCTATTTATGGCGTCAAGACATGGGTAGACGGCGGGATCGAGCACAACAACCCGGAAGAGCTGACGATCAAGGCGGAGCGGCGGCTTGCG
>WRGP01000023.1 GCA_009787135.1 Bacillota bacterium
GGTTTCCACAGCCTTTGGCTCGCTGGCCATGATGACGAGCGTGCTCGTCAGCCCGGCCGGCTGCTTTGAGTATGAGGCGGCCCACGGCACCGTCACCCGCCATTACTACCGCCACCTGCGAGGCGAGGAAACCTCCACCAACCCCATGGCCACCATCTTCGCCTGGAGCGGCGCGCTGCGCAAGCGCGGCGAGCTGGACGGCCAGGCGGATCTTGTGTCGTTCGCGGACGCTTTGGAGAATGCTTCCCGCGCTGTCATTGAGGCGAACGTGATGACAAAGGACCTCGCCGGCCTATGCGAGGGCGCGGCCGCGCAGGGCGTCAGTTCCCTCGCCTTCCTCAAGGCCATCCGTGCCCGGCTGAAAAGGGCAGTATAGGGGTGCATGAGGCTTTCCTTGCCGTGCCGATCATCGCCGGCGGCATGATTGCGCGTCCGCCGCCGGCACGGTTCACATTTCTATGAACTTACAGCATCGACCGCTCCGTGAGCCTGTCGAATTGCTCACGGGTGAGTTCCGTATGGTAAAACAGCTCAAAATACGCGGCGACCTCCTCGTAGAGATCATACCCGGCGAGTTCGGGATAAAACAGGCTGCCCATCCACAGAAGGCCCAGATAGCGCTGCACGGACGGCGGAAACCCCATCCAATTGTAGGGGCCGAGCGGCGCTTCCACATACCTTCCGTTTTGAATCGCGTCCAACTCGTTCCATAGCGGATCATCCTTGACCTGGGCATAAACGCTGCCCGGCGCGAACACGATCACATCCGGATTCCAAAGCAGAATCTGCTCCATGTCCACAGGGTCGCCCGTGCCCTTGGTGGACGGCCCTTCTATGACGGCCAAATTCTCACACAGCATATCGATGATCTCGCCATGGAAGCTGCCCTTGGCGATGACGTTGAGGCCGTCGCTCCCCAGGAGGTAGAGCATCCGCACCCTGTCTCCCTCCTCAAGCTGCGCGGCAATCGCCACCGCGCGGGCATAGGCTGTCTCGCAATACGCGGCCAGCGCTTCCCCGCGCGCCTCCAGCCCCAGCAGCGCGCCAAGCGTCCGGTACGCTTGGGCAAAGGTATCCAGATACGCGTCCACATGCACGGTGGGAATGCCCAGCGTTGCCTGCAGATCATCCATATCCTCCGCGATGCTGGCCTTTGCCTCCCCCACGTCGATAATGATCTGCGGATCCAGCGCGGCAAGCTGCTCCAAATTCAGATCCTTGGCGCCGTACAGCTGGCCGATCACGGGCAGATTGTAGTAATCTTCGTCCAGAAATGCCTGCGCCTCCTTGGGCCAGGGCGACGCAACGCCCACAAAATACTCGGGCGCGAGCGCGACGAGGATCATCTGCGCCGTGCCGCCCGATAGCGCGATGCGCGTGATATCCGCGGGCACCTCCACGGACCGGCCCGCGGAATCGGTAAAGTGGACGGTCTCCCCCGCAAGTGCGGGCATGGACACCGCAAGGCTGAGTACGGCCGCGAGCAGCAGAGAAAGCAACTTACGCGTCATGTGTTTTGCCTCCTTTTTTATTGGGTGGAATCAGGTAACGGAATTTCTTCCGGTACGCATATACGAACACCGCCGCCATACAAGCTTTCCACGCGAACGCGAACGCCGTAGAGCGCTTGCATCAGCTCCGCGGTAAGCGTCTCCCTCGGCGCGCCCTGCGCGATGACGCGGCCTTTGCGCATCGCGAGCACATCATGGCTGAAAAAGCACGCCAGCTCCGGGTTATGCGTCGTCTGGAGGATCGTGTAGCCCTCCTCCGCCAAGCCGCGCATGCGCGTGAGCACGCGCATCTGGTTGCCGTAATCAAGGTTGGCGGTGGGCTCGTCCATGAGGAACACGCGCGAGCGCTGCGCCAGCGCCCGCGCGATAAGCGCAAGCTGCCGTTCGCCGCCGCTGATGCGCGTGTAATCGCGCCCCGCGTACGCTTCCATGCCCAGCTTTTCGAGCATGGCAAGCGCCGTCTCGCGCTCCCGCCTGCCGGGCGATGAAATCGGGGACAGCCGGGCCGTCGTGCCCATGAGCACCATGTCCAGCACGGTATAGTGGAACGCCGGCGCGTGTGACTGCGGAATATACGCGGCGAGCTTCGAGAGCGCTTTGCTGCCCAGGCCGCGCACATTGTGGCCGTCCAGCGCAATATCGCCCGTATAGCCCTTCGCAAGGCCCATCATGCACTTGAGCAGCGTGCTCTTCCCCGCGCCGTTTGGGCCGAGCACAGACACAAGCCGCCCGCTGTGCACCGCAAAGGAAACGCCTTGCAGCGCCGGATGGCTTCCATATTGAAAGCGCAGATCCCTGACCTGTACGCTCACGCGGCCTCTCCCCCTCCCCTGATGATGAGATAGAGGAAAACGGGCGCGCCGATAAGCGCGGTCAGGATGCCGATGGGGATCTCCATGGTGAGCAGGGTCCTGGCCGCCATATCCACCGCCAATAGAAACAGCGCGCCAAAGAGCATGGCGGCGGGCAGGAGGATCCGGTTGTCGTCCCCAACCAGCCAGCGCGACAGGTGCGGGATGACCAGGCCGACCCACCCGATCGTGCCGCTGACCGACACGGAAGCCGCTGTCACCAAGGTGGCGCAGAGCGTATAGACAAGTCGCAAAGCGCCCGCGTTCACGCCCATGGCAGCCGCCTCGTCGTCCCCCAGCGTCAGCAGGTTGAGCCGCCAGCGCAGCAACAGCATGGGCGCCAGCCCCAGCGCCATGGGGAGCGCCGCAAACCCCGCGTCCTGAAGGCGCGCCCCGCTGAGGCTGCCCATGAGCCAGTAGGTGATCGCGGGCAGCTGGTTGGTCGGGTCCGCGGCAAGCTTGATCAGCGAAGTCCCGGCCTGACAGAGCGAGCCCACCATAATGCCTGAGAGGATGAGCCCCAGCAGCCGCCTGTTTTTTGCGCCGCTGCCCACCAGCCATACCAGCGCGATGGTGAGCAGGCTGCACGCGAACGCGCCCAGCGTGATGATACGGCTGCCGGCGCCC
>WRGP01000024.1 GCA_009787135.1 Bacillota bacterium
CGCAGGGCGTTCTTGCCGCTGTTTTCATACAGCGGCAGATCCTGGCGCGTGCAAACGACGCATGTGGGACGCCCGTCCGTCATGGCGGCTGCCCAGGCCGCGGCCACCTCGCGGCTGTCCGCCGGCCTGAAGACGAGCAGATTCGGAATCGCCCGCAGGCCCGCCAGATGCTCAACCGGCTGGTGCGTGGGACCGTCCTCGCCCACGCCGATGGAGTCATGCGTGAGAATGTACGTCACCGGCAGTTTCATCATCGCGGACAGGCGCATGGCGTTCTTCATGTAATCGGTAAACACAAAAAACGTGGCGCAGTATACGCGCAGGCCGCCGTGCAGCGCTATGCCGTTGCAGACGGCGGCCATAGCGTGCTCGCGGACGCCAAAATGCAGGTTGGAGCCCTCGCGGTTCTCCGCGGAAAAATCACCCCGCCCCTTCATTTCGGACTTGTTGGACGGCGCAAGGTCCGCCGAGCCGCCGATCAGGTTGGGCAGCATAGCCGCCAGACGGTTCAACGCCTCGCCGGAACTGTTGCGCGTGGCTGTCTTGCCCTCAAAATGCCAGAACGCCTCATCCTCCCGAAGGTTCACGGGCAGCTTGCCACTGTGCCACACTTCCCACTCCTTAGCAAGCTCGGGATATGCCTCGGCGTACGCGTCAAAGAGTTGATCCCATTCAGCGTTGGCCTGCCCACCGCGTACCGCGGCCTCCGCCGTGTGGGCATATACCTCCTCTGGCAAGATAAACGCTCCCGCCGGCATGTGTAAGGCTGCCTTGGTTTCCTTCAGGTTCTCCTCCCCAAGGGGTTCGCCGTGCGCCGACGCCTTGCCCGCGCGGGCTGCGCATCCGTACCCGATCACGGACGGCACGATGATCAGAGACGGGCGGCTGTCTTTCTTGGCGTCCATCAGCGCCTTTTCGATCTGTTCCGGATCGTTGCCGTCCTCCACCCGCCGCACATGCCAGCCATACGCCTCAAAGCGGAGGCCCACATTCTCACGGAAGGCAATGTCCGTCCTGCCTTCAATGGTGATCTTGTTATCGTCATAGAGCACGATCAGCTTGCCGAGCGCAAGCGTACCTGCCAGCGACGCGGCCTCGGCGGCAATGCCCTCCATCATGCAGCCGTCCCCGCACAGGGCGTAGGTAAAGTGATCCATCACGGGAAAGCCGGGCCGGTTGAACTTGGCCGCGAGATACGCCTCCGCCAGCGCGAACCCCACCGCGTTGGCAACACCCTGCCCCAGCGGCCCGGTCGTGGTCTCTACGCCAATGGTGTGGCCGTACTCAGGATGGCCGGGCGTCCGGCTAGCCAGCTGGCGGAACCGCTTTAGGTCGTCGATCGTCAGGCCAAAGCCATAGAGGTGGAGCAGCGAATACAGCAACGCCGAGGCGTGCCCGCTGGAGAGAATAAACCGGTCACGGTTTGCCCACTTTGGGTTCTTCGGATTATACCGCATCACCCGGTCCCAAAGCGCGTATGCCTGCGGCGCGGCGCCCATGGGCGTGCCGGGGTGGCCGGACTTCGCGGCCTGCACCTGCTCGGCGGATAGGACGCGGATGGCGTTGATCACCTGTTGCGCGGCGTTGTTCATCAGTGGGGCCCTCCTTATTATTATAGCCTTGCCTTCAGCGCGGAAAGGTCAATGCCGGGGCATGCCTTCAGCACCTGATACACCACCAAGAGCATGTCACGGATGCCTTGCCCGCTTTGCTCGCTGCCTGTCTCGGCGTTTAGCACCAGCAACGGGTCATGCACGGACATCCTCAGCAGCATCCAGTTTTCCTCGCCGCCGCACAGCACGCGCACGCCTTCCCGGTTGTTTTCATCCACACACCAGCCCGGTATGGTTTCCATTGTCTTAACAACGGCGTAGATACCCGCCTCCGCGATCGCGTGAAAGTCGCGATGCCAGATGGGCAGCCGGATCTCCTCCGACCTGCACGGCTCCACAAGGTCGCCGAGCACGGCAAATAGATCCTCCCCCGCCCGCCTGCGCCGGCTCGCCTCAATGATCAGCCGCGTGACCAGATACATGCCGTCGTCCAGGAACCGGTTCTCACGCAGGGCCGCGTGGCCGCTGGTTTCTATGGCAAGCGGGCAGTCCACGCCTTCGGCGTTCAGGCGGAGTGCCTCGCCGATCACGTTTCGATACCCCCGCTTGAAGCGGTGCAGCGTGCCCCCGCGCCTTGCGATGAACTGATTGAGGCCCGCCGACGTCACGGAATCGGTGACGATCGTGCTGCCCGGCCGCTCCGCAAGGAGCACATCGGCCATGAGGGCGATGAGGCGGTTGCGGTTGATCTCACGGCCCGCCTGGTCCACGAGCGCCGCACGGTCACAGTCCGCGTCAAAGAGCACGCCCATGTCCGCGCCCACGCCAAGCACGGCCTCGGACAGCGATTGCATGGCGGCCTCGTCCTCGGGGTTTGGAATGTGGTTCGGGAACCGCCCGTTTGGCTCGAGAAACTGGCTGCCCGTGATGTCCGCGCCCAACTCCTCCAGCATGGCCGCATAGAAGCCGCCCGCACCGTTGCCGGCGTCCACGACCACATGCAGCCCGCGAAGCGGCTTTTCACCGCTCAGGCTGGCGCGTGCCATGTCCATCAAAAAGCCGGTATACACGTCCAAAAAAGCGTATGGCGCGGCGTTTTGAGGCCAGGCCATAGGCTCTGTCGCGGACGCCATTTCCAGAATCGCCTCAATGTCCGCGCCGTCAAGGCCCCCGTCCCGGGTGAAAAACTTATACCCGTTCCGCTGCCATGGCAGATGGCTGGCCGTGACCATCACGGCCCCGTCGCACCCGGCGAGCACGGTGGTCATGAACATCGCTGGCGTGGTGCACAGGCCGCAGTCCAACACCTCAACCGGCTCGCGCGCCATGCCGCCCATCATAGCCTTCATAAGCGCTGGGCCGGACACGCGCGAATCGCGCCCCACCGCGACGCGAAGCGCTTCCGCAGGCTTGTCAAGCCTTTCGGACAGCCAGCGGACAAAAG
>WRGP01000025.1 GCA_009787135.1 Bacillota bacterium
CGGCTTCACCGCGCCCTTATTCCGCAGCATCAGCGACCTGCCACGCCACAGGCAGAATACCGAGGCAGGCAACAGCCCAACCGCCCACGCGGTGAGCGTCCTGAAGACCATGTCAGGCCGCAGGGACACGGTAAGCGCGGTTTGGGCCCAGCTTTGCAGGCCTTTCTCCGCCAGGCCCGGCCAGAAGCTCAGATCCGACCACCGGGTGGGCAGATACGAAGGCGGTATGGAGCGGATGGAGGGCATCAGCGCGGCCACCAGCGCCGCAAAGCCCAGCAGGCAAATGGCGCCCGCTCCATAGACGGAAAACAGCCGAAGCCATGCGCGGGCGGGCGTCAGCCGATTCTCGCGAAGCAGCCTTTGCCTTTTCAAGCATTTCTTCCCGATCTGCGCGCCGCCCGCGTACAGCTCTAGCAGGATGCACAGACCCAGCATGTACGCCGGCACATCCATAAGAAGGCTAAGCAGGCCGCGCTCATCCGCGTGCGTATCGAAATCTCCGCCCGTGGAGATGCCAGCCGCGCGCATCCAGCCGGAGACCTGGCTCACCGGGCTCTCCTGCCCGATATAGAGGATAAACTCAATCGCGGTCATGGCCACGCCGCCGGGGGCCAAAACGGCCGGCGCGAACGCCAGGCCGCGCCCCGGGTCAGCGCCCATAACGGAAAGCCCCTCCGGCAGGGCAAAGACGCCGCGGATTTCCATCCATTGATCGGCAATCTTTACGCTTCTGCCCACAATGTCACAGGAGCCAAAGAGCTTGAGCGCCGTGTGCGCGTCCAGCGCGCATCCGTTTGCGTCGCCCTGCCTCGGAAGGTTCCCTTGCAGCATTCGCACATCCCATACCAGCGCCGCGTCCCCTTCTGTCCAGAGGACATCCACGGCATTGGAGCCGTTTGTCTCCGGCGCGCTGACGAACTGGGAAAGCTGCTGGCCCCATCCGGCCACAAGCCCCCCGTCTTCCTTTTTCATCTCCTTGCGCAGCTTTTGAACCCCTTCGGCTGTGGTAGCCGCACCCGGGTTGCGATAGCTTACGCGCCCTTTATTCCACAGCCCTTCCCGCGCGGACAGCGCGCCCCGCGCGCCGCACCAGCAGAGGATGCCGGCGATGAGCCAAAGCACACCGCGCGCCCAGGGGTTCTCTCGCATGATCAATCCTCCAGCCTGACGCGGTCGCCGTCCGCAATGGACCGGTCGCTCCTTGTCACAATGGAATCGCGCTGCGAGAGGCCGCTTTGCAGCGCGGCGCGGCTGCTGTCCTCGTCCAGCACGTACACATCCACGCGCCGGACGGACATGCGGGATCCCAGCGAGCTCTCCTCCTGCTCCACGACGTAGACAAAATCGCCGTCGCTGTCGGAATACAGCGCGCTGAGCGGGATGATCAGGTTATAGTTTTCCGTGCGCTTTCGAATGTCCGCCTCCGCGCTCTTGCCAGGCGCGCCGGCGTCGCCGGGCAGGAGGAAGCTCAGCTCGGACATGCCCTGGCGCGACGCGGAACCGGCGATGGTAACGATCGGGCAATCATACCGCTTGCCGTCCACGGTAACATTGGCGGTATCGCCCGGGACGAGCTCGCCCGCGCTTCCCTCGTCCAGCTCCACACGCAGCTCAAGGCCGGCGGAAAGGTCGCTGAGCATCATGGACGCGCTGCCCGTCGGGGCCATGGATCCCACCGTAAGGCTGCCGGAGATGATGTAGCCAACTGCCGGGGATACGACGGTGTGCGTGTATTTCCCGTTGTCTTCCCGCACCTTGGCGAGCAGGGCCGCGTACTCCCCTTCCGCCTTGGCAAGGTCCGCCTGCGCCTTGGCAAGTTCCTCTGATTTATTGAGATAATCGCGGATCGCCGCGTCGCCGTCAACCCTCCGCTTTTCCGTCTTATACAGGTATTGCGCCTGATCCAGCGCCCTTTTCGCCTCCCGCGTCACGGCGTTATCCTCGCCATGGGCGATGACGGTCCGCTGATACGCGTCCTCCGCCTGACCGCAGGCATTCATGAGCGCCTGCAGACTGGCCTGCCGGTCTTGCAGCCGCGCCAGGGTTTGCGTCGGCAGGTCCGCCGCTGACCAATCAAGGGAGCGCTGTTTGCCGCTCACGGTATCCCGGCTGCTTTGCACGGCGTCCTTTTTATTTTGCACAATATCGGAATAATCCAAGGTAAACAGCGGATCGCCTTCGGCCACGGTCTGCCCCTCTTTGGCAAACACCTCTATAACGCGCGCCGGTTCCTCCGCCAGGATGGGAATGGAAAGGGACGCGGTCAAGCTGCCGCTGGCCGTATACTGCTTATCCAGCGAGCCGCGCTGCACGCCGGTGGCCGAAACCGTGGCAATGGTCATTTCCCGCAGCATTTTGTTGCCCCAGGTGAATGCCAGCATCAGCAGCAAAAAGACGGCCAGCGCTTTCCCCGCCATGGCGCGGGTTTGCGTGCCCTGTTCCGCCGATTCCGGGCCGCGCGTCGTTTCATCGGAATGATCACGAAGGTTCTTTTCCATCGGCTGTCCCTCTTTCGCGGCAATCACTATGGCAGGGGCGCTCGCATCGCCATCCCCAAACAACCCCCAAAGCGGGCTTTGCTTCTTTCGTTTGTCCCGAAAGAAGACGTCCTCCCCCGTTCCCTCCCCGTCTCCCCTACTCCTTGAGCCCGGCCATCTGGATGCCGCGGACGAGGTAGGATTCACAGTAGAAAAACAGGAGCAGCGTGGGCAGCAGGGTGATGATGGAGGCGGCCATGGCGATATCGATGTTCGTCTCGCCTATTTTGGACAGGTACAGCGACAGGGGCCAGCTGTCCTGCGAGCGGATGAAGGTCATGGGCTGCTCGATCAGGTTCCAGTGATCCAGAAAGCTGATGATGCACAGCGAGGCGATGCCCGCCTTGCCGACAGGCAGGCCGACGGACGCGAAGATGCGCATCTCCCCCGCGCTGTCAATCCGCGCCGCCTCAATCAATTCAAACGGGATCGCCCCCAAAAACTGCCGCAGCAGGAAGACGGC
>WRGP01000026.1 GCA_009787135.1 Bacillota bacterium
CGTCTTCCAGCGGCTCGCACGCGTACCCCTCGTCAAGGAATTCCGCGGGGCCCGACACAACGGGGTGCATGCCCAAGCGGCGCATGACGGCGTAGTTGGTGTGCGCCACGCGCGAATGCTTCACATCGCCGATAATGGCGGCCTTCAGCCCGCTCAGGCGGCCGAATTCCTGCCGGATCGTAAGAAGATCGAGCAGGGACTGGGTCGGGTGGTTGCCCGTGCCGTCTCCGCCGTTGATGATAGGCGTTTTAAGCCCGGGCAGGCGGCGATAATACTCGTTTTCGCTATGGCGAATGACCATCGCATCCACGCCAAAGCTGTCAAACGTCTTGACCGTGTCGTAAAACGTCTCGTTTTTATGAAGGGAGGAGGACTGGGGATGAAAAGAAATGACCCGCATCCCCATCTTTTCCTGCGCTACGCAGAAACTGTATTGGGTGCGGGTCGAGGGTTCGAAGAACAAATTACAAACGACTTTGCCGGATAATTTGGGAATCATTTCGCCATCCCGAATGCGTTGGGCCTGCGCCAGAAGGTCATGGATCTCGTCTACCCTCAGGCGGTCGAGCGTCAGAAAATCTCTTGGCAACTGCCTTTCCCCCTTTTTCAGCGGTGCCTGCACGCCAAATTGATGCATTTTAGCATAGTTTATCCAAGGCTGTCAAGGGGCTGATTAGTGCCCGCATACGTATCCTGCAGCGTAATGTTTCGAACAAATTCTTTCATTTTCTCCACATCCACCGTTAGCGGCATAACCCCTTGGTTCAATCCAAATGACAAGTGACGAAATCCCTATCCCTTCATAGTATGAACTGCGGCCAGCTTTGAGCCTGGCGGTGTAAAAAACAAAAAAAGAGGGGGGATATTGAATGCATTGCCATGACACCGATTTTGAAGCTGGAAAAGTAATTGCGGCGCTCAAAAAAAAATTTGTTTGCTACGGCTCCGCATATTCTTATGCCGATCCTATTTGGGACGGAATTGATTTTGAAAAAATAGAAACCCTGTTCTATCCTAAACAAACAAAAAACGAACAGGGTATAGAAGAGGTTGTTCTGTTCCATTTGAAAAGCAAAGACAAATCAGCGGTGTTTTACGCGATGGAAAGGCTCTCCGGCAATCCGGACGTAGTGTTCGCGGAGCCGGATTATTTGTATGACTTACATATTTTACCAAACGATCCGCTTTACAAGTTCCTTTGGGGCATGGAGAACATCAGGGCGCCTTTGGCCTGGAATTATACGACGGGAAGCCCCGATGTAGTCGTCGGCGTGCTGGACAGCGGCGTGGACAGCACCCATCCGGATTTGAGCGCCAATTTGCTGTTTCCCGGGGGCAGGTTTATGGATTCCAGGGATGAAACCGGCCACGGAACACATGTGGCGGGAACGGTCGGGGCCGTAGGCAATAATTTGACCGGCGTTACAGGGGTATGCTGGAATGTAGGCCTGATCAACCTTAAAATAGGGAATGTATTCATTGACCTCGCGGCGGCCATTGAGGCTATCCATTACGCGACGCTTCATACGATCCCGATTCTCAATAACAGCTGGGGCGGCAGGCGGAATTCGGCCGCGTTACGGCTTGCGATAGAGCAGTATGACGGACTGTTCATCGCCTCGGCCGGCAATAACGGCACCAACAATGATCTCCTGCCAATGTTTCCCGCCTCCTATAATTTGGATAACATTATTTCTGTCGCGGCGCTGAGTCCAGACAATACGCTCGCGCCTTTCTCAAACTTTGGAATCAGAAGCGTCCATATCGCGGCCCCGGGAACGCGCGTTTTAAGCACCGATTTATATGGTGAGTACAGCTATATGAACGGAACCTCTATGGCGGCGCCTCATGTCGCCGGCGCGGCCGCTTTATTAAAATCATATAGAACCGGATTAACCGCCCTGGATATGAAGTATATCATTTTATCCAGCGCGGAAAGGCTTCCCGATCTTTCGGACAAGGTAGCGACAGGCGGCATTCTAAACGCAAACGCAATGTTTCAAACGGCGGATCGTCTTGGAGAGAGAGCTTTATCGTAAATACCATTTTAAGATTGCGCCGCGTATTGCTTTCCACCGCGCAAAATGCTAGAATCGACCCAACAACCGACTTTCACTATTAAGGAGAGCGCGCATGCACATCATTCCCACCGGCTACCGGCCCGTCTTGGACGTCAAAGAAACGCAGATTGCCATCAAGCGGCTCAAGGATGGCTTTGAGGCCTGCCTGTCGGAGATGCTGCGCCTCACGCGCGTGTCCGCGCCGCTGTTTGTCACGCAAGCGTCCGGCCTCAATGATACGCTCAGCGGCGTGGAGCGGCCCGTATCCTTTGATCTGGGCGAGGACCCAAACACCACCGCGCAGATTGTGCATTCGCTGGCCAAGTGGAAGCGCCTGGCGCTCGCGCGCTATGGCTTCGCGCCCCAGACCGGCCTGTATACCGATATGAACGCCATCCGGCGGGATGAGATCGCGGACAACCTGCATTCCTATTATGTGGATCAGTGGGATTGGGAGCTCATCCTAGAGAAAGAAGAGCGCACGCTGGAAAAGCTTCGCGAGATCGTGGACCGCCTCTACGCGGTGTTTCTGCGCACCGAGTCTGACATTTGTATGTTCGAGCCGCGCCTTGCGCCGGTGCTGCCACGCTTCATCACCTTTTTGACCGCGCAGCAGCTGGAAGATGAATGGCCCGCGCTTATGCCCAAGGAGCGCGAGCGGGCCGCCTGCATGAAATACGGCGCCGTCTTTGTGGCCCAGATTGGCGACACGCTTCGCTCCGGCCTTGCGCACGACGGCCGCGCGCCCGATTATGACGACTGGGGGCTTAACGGCGATATTCTGTTCTACTACCCGCTGCTGGACACGGCGATGGAGATGTCGTCCATGGGCATCCGTGTGGACGCGGAGACGCTGCGCCGCCAGCTGCAAGCGCGGGGCGTGGAGCATTGGGCGAAGCAGCCGTTCCACCAGAGCCTGCTGACAGGCGGCCTGCCGCAAACGGCGGG
>WRGP01000027.1 GCA_009787135.1 Bacillota bacterium
GAGTGCGTGCGCTGCGGCGATTGCGTCAACGCGTGCCCGGCGCGGGCGTTGAAGGCGGGGTTCGCGCGCCAGCGGCATGAAACGCTGGCGCGGGACCCGGCCAACGCATCCGATCGTTGACCGTGCCGTGAAGGCGGGGTATAATGCCTCGCAAGGGCTAAAGCGCAATGACGAGAATGCGATTGGATTAACGGATTTGGCCGGTTTAAACTTGGTGGGCGGCTACGATATTTGGTGCCACTATTCGCCAAAAGACGACGCGGAAATGGCGGATTATGACAATGATTTGTTCATCCTCTACGAAGCGTCGGGACTGTTCATCCAAGACAATACCATCACAGGCATCGGGAAAAAATTTATCAAAAAGGCGGCAGGGAAGACAGCAGGGTCTACTTGACAGACGCCTTTCCGCGGCCCTTGACCCCCACCGCAATATCCCGCTGGATCGAAGCGTCCACGCGGTGCCTAAGCGCGTCATACGGCGGCTCGCGAAGGCAGGCAAAACCGTGCTTTCCAAGCATTTGGAGCATATTCTCCGCGGGGTACGCCAGCGTGTTCCAGCTCAGCGCCAGCACCCCGCCCGCCTTCAGCGCGCCGTGCAGCGCGGGCAGGCAGCTGTCCAGCAGGGGCGCCGGGCCGCGCGAGAGGCTTCCCCCCGCGACGCTGCCGTGGGCCACGCCATAGGGCAAATCCCCGGCGACCATATCAAAAGCCTCCTTGCCAAAGTACCGGTCCGCGCGCCCCGCGTCCCCCGCCACCATGGTGAGCCGGCCCGGATCCCGCTTCAGCGCTTCTTTATCGCGCCCAAACGCAAACCGCCACACAGGCGCGCCGTAGGCCTTTTCTTTCCGCAGCGTATGCTTCCATTTTTCTGTTTCCAGATACTTTTGAAAGTACACCGCCGCGTCATGCGCCGCGCGCCGCACGATCTCAATGCCCGCGGCGTCCCAGCCGCGCATGAGCGCTTCATACAGCGCGGTGCCCTTCCCCGCCATGGGGTCAAGCATGCGCAAGCGCCCCTCGGGCGCGGCGGGCAGCGACAGCTCCGCGATGTGCAGCATCAGCCGCGTGAAAAGCGCGTTCGTCTTGCCGGTATATTTGAGGATGGCGCTCAAATCCTCCCCAAACAAAGCGTCGCGAGGCGTCTGAACGGGCCGCAGCAGATCCCCTTGCTCCTCAAAGAGCGCGTACAAGCTGGACAGCCGCTTAAGGCGGCGCGTATCCCGCTCGGGAAGGCGCTCTTCCGCGTCAAACAGATACCACCGCACGCCCTGCGCCGTCCGCGCGCGCGGCGCGCCGCAGGGCGTATCCAGCCTGCGAAGGCACAGCGTAAGCTCCGCCAGCGACAGGCTTTCCGAAGCGTCAAAGAAAACAGCGCTTACCCCCGGGTGGGGTAAAATTCGGTATGTAGTCATGGCCGGACGCAACCCGCCTTTCCCCTGTCACCGGCCGTACCGCCCGGTACGAAGTTCGTTGATCCCCGCGGCCCCGCGAAGCTTGTGAATCGCGCGCTCCAGCGCGTCCTTCGAGTTTCCCCAGGGCTTGTCCGCGTTTCGATAATCAAACTTCAGCGTAAACCATTCCAGCTCTTTCTCAATGCGGGCCATGTTCTCCCGCTGCAGCGCCTCTATCGCGGCCAAAAACGCCCCGGCTTCCGCCGCGCTCAGCGCCCGCGCCGCCATATCGCACAGGCCGCGGTAATGCGGCAGGCATACGCCCTTTGATTCCGCAAACGCTCTCTGAAAGTCCTTCTCACGCGTCCAGAGGTACGGCACCGTATAAAGGTAGCGCTCCATCGTGCGCCCCAGCCGCTCGCAGAGCACGCACGTTCCGCCCGTTTGCGCGGCGGCCTCTTTTTTTCGGAATAAGCCGCGTTTCTTCAGCGCCGGCCGGGGAAAGGACGCCATGGTTTCCTTCAAATGGGTGTGCGTCATCAATGCCAGGCCCAGCCTGTTTTGCATCGCGAACATCCGCTCGAAATGATGCCCGCAGAACCCTTTCGCGTTTACCTCCACGCGCACGTCCGGCTCCATGACCGAAGCGCCCAAAAAGCTTTCCAGGCAGGCCTGCTCGTTCGCGGCGTGCAGATCGCACAGCGGGCATTCGCTGTCTCGCCCATACGCGTCCCAGACGGGGATCGTATCAATATGAAGCCGCACCGCCTCGCCTCCCTGCCGCGCCGGAAAAAGATCCGCGAGATTCCCGTTATGTGTATCGCGGCATAGCAGGGCGGCATATGTGCCACCCCTCCGCGCATACCCTGCCCCGGGAGGGGTCCGAATGGCTAGACGCTATGCCGCCAGGCGGCGAAAACAAAATAGTACCGGCGGATGGCTGCTCACCGCGTCCGTCATCCTGCTGGCGGTTCTGGCATGCGCGCTCATCAGCCCGCCCATGCCCATGGAGGTGGCCGGCGTGTTTTCGCCCGGCAGCCAAGCGGCCGCCGCCAAGGTGGATTCCGTGCGCCTGCCCGGCCGCACGTGGTATCTCATAGAGTTTGAGGGGCGTGCCATGGCCGCGTGCGGCGTGCTGCTGGAGGCGGAAATCACGCGCGGAAATCTGGACACCCTGGCAAGCATCCGCGCCGTTACCGCAGAGGAGATAGACCTGCGCGTAACCGCGTCCGCGCCGCAGCTGGCCGCGCTGGGCAAGTGCGCGGACGCGCTCTTCCACACCTTTGACACGCTGGAAAGGATGGCGCACCTCAATGAATTCGACGCCATGACCACCGCGGCGCGCACCGCCGTGGAATTGGACGGCCTGTGCGAAACGCTGGACAAGGCGCTGGCCGGTTCGGAGAACCCCGTTGTGCGCGGCCTGGCGGGGCTGACGGGCTCCTGCCGCGAGGCGATGGTAGACCTGTCCGTAGAGCCGACCAAGGATAAAATTCAAAAGAAAACCGCCTCGCTTGTATTGCAGTACGAGGCGTATATCGCGTATCTGTCCGGGAAGAACGTGGCGGGGAGATAGCGATACATAATATCTCCGCCGCTCCCCCGCCCTGCCTACCCACGCC
>WRGP01000028.1 GCA_009787135.1 Bacillota bacterium
TCGCGCAGCGGCTGCAGCCGCTCGCGCTCCATCGCGATGGCGCGCGGCAAGCCAACCGTATCCGTGAGCAGCGGATGCTCCCGCCGCGTCTCCTTGAAACGGTTGAGCAAGGTATCGTCCGAAGCCTCTAAAAACAGCACGCGCACATCCGTGCCGGTGGCGCGCGCCGCGGCGACCAGGTTGCGCACGGCATGCGCGTCAAACAGCTCGCCGCTGCGAACATCCACGGCCATGACGACCGTGCGCATGTGAGGCGATATGTTTGAAGCGCACAGCTCCACAAAGCGCATCATCATGGCGGGCGGCAGGTTGTCCACATACGGGCACCCCATATCCTCCAGAAAGCGCAGCGACGTGGTTTTGCCAGCGCCCGACAACCCTGTCAGCAGGATGAATCTCATCCGAGTATTCGCACCTCCGGCTCCAGCCGCACGCCGCTTGCCGAAAACACGCGCGCCTGAATCAGCTCCATCAAATCAAGAAAATCCTGGGCGCTCGCGCCGCCCGTATTCACCAGGAAGCCGGCGTGTTTCTCCGACACCCGCGCCCCGCCGACGGATACGCCTTTGAGCCCGGCCCGCTCAATCAGCGCGCCCGCAAAACAGCCTTCCGGCCGCTTGAAAAAACTCCCCGCGCTTGGCAGCGACAGCGGCTGCTTTTCCCGCCGTTTGGCCGCGTACGCGCGCATCGCCGCCCCAATCTCCTCCGGCACTCCAGGCACAAGCCGTATGGACACGCCCGTCACGGCAAGCCCCTTGGCCGCCACCGCGCTGCTCCGGTACCCAAAGGCGATCACCTCGGCCGCGCAATTGGATACACGGCCCTCGCCATCCAGCACCTCCGCCGAGACAACCACGTCCGCCGTCTCCGTGCCATACGCGCCCGCGTTCATGCAAACCGCGCCGCCCACTGTGCCGGGGATGCCAGAGAGCGCCTCCATGCCTGAAAGCCCCTCTGCCTGGGCGATCTGAGCCACGCGCGCCAATGTCGCGCCCGCCTGCGCGTACAGGGTTTCTCCCTCGCGCGTGACGGCCTGCATCCCCTGGCCGATGACGATCACCAAGCCGCGAATGCCGCTGTCACGAACGAGCAGGTTTGACCCATTGCCAATCACCAGCGCGGGCTCGCCGGCCTCCTTCGCCGCTTGCAGCGCCGCCGCGAGCTCCAGAGCGCCGCGCGCCTCCACCAGATAGTCCGCCGGGCCGCCGACACGAAGCGTTGTGCGCCGGGCCATCGGCTCTCCCTTTTCATACGGTATATCACGCGCCGCGAGCAACGCGCCCAGTCGACCTAGCATATGCCTCTCCTTCACAGGATTGGGATACGATGACCCTACCTATTGTACCCCATGGTTGGGACGTTCGTCAAACGCATTTACGGCGCGGACAGTCTCTTTTTCCATCGCAAAAAGAAGGGGATATTTTTCTTCCTCCGGCAGCCGCGCGCACGCCGACGCTGGCAAAAGGCCCATCTCCGGCAGGGCGTTCTGGCTCTCTTGGGATAGCAGAAACTGTATAAATGCCTCCGACAGCCGCGCCCGCTCCCCCTCCGCCGCAAACCTTCCCGCCATCAGCAAAAGCTCCGCCGTATCGCCATAGGGCTCCGCGCGAAAGGGAAATCCCTTTCCCGCCGCCTCCAGCGCCAAAAGACGCCGAACCTCCCGCACCGTCGCAATCAGGGTGCCCGCCTTTTGCTGAACAAATTCTTGGTATTCCGCCTCCGAGCTCATCACAATCTCCGCGCCTTGCGGCTTTTCTTCATTCAAAATGCGCACCGGGGCGCCATAGCAGAGCGCCACCGCGTACGGCACGCCCCGCCATGTCCCCGCAGCCCGCACGGCCGGCCGCAGATCATACGCGCCGCTAAGCGGCGTCAACACGCCCGTCGGATCGCCCATGGTTTGCGTATCAAAGAGCAGCACATCCGGCGGCACGCAGTCCTTCACCTGCCAATCACCCCGCTGCGCGCGCCGCAAGACCACGCGCACGCCCGGGTTCGCCTTCTCAAAGGCGGCGGCCCGGCCTGTGAGCCATCGCATGCCCATGCCTGTCCAATCCTCGCAGAGCCATACCCGCAGCACGACCGCAGGCTTCACGTTTCCGCCCAGCCCCTGCCTGGGCGCGGACATCATCTCCAGGACAGCCGGCAGTTCCCATAGCAAAAAAACGGCTGCCAACGCCGCCAGCGCCGTGCGAAGCCGCAAAAACCAAACGCGCACCAAATCCCCTCCCACGTTACAATAGGTATGGGCAAGGAGCGGGCGTTATGCAATAAAGCACCCGCATGGACTGCGGTCCATGCGGGCGGGGAGACAGCAAGCGTATGAAATTATAAAAATAAATACAATACCTACAGCGCCGCCGCCGCGTTGCTGAGCTCTTTGAGGTACTGCCCCAGGTCAAACAGGGGCGCATCCAACGCCAAGCCCTCCTGGCGGCGCGCCTCGCACGCGTCCACCGCGTTCATCGCCTTATCGACCATGCTCTGCGGAAGCGGCGTCTGCCCCCTGCCGAAAAGGACGCTTGTCAGGCTATTGAGCTGGGTCAGGCCGTAGAGATATTGGCGCGTTTCCGCCAGGTACCGCTGGGTATTGGTACCGCCCGTTCTGGACAGCTGCGCCGCGATCGCGTTCGCATGATCCACATCCGCGCGAACAAACGCGACCAGCGCGCTTCTCAACTCCGCGTCCCGCGTCCCGGAGGAGCGTATGAGGATAAGCTGCAAAACATTCAGCAGCAGCAAGGCACAGATGGTAATGATCAAAATATCGCGCGTCTTAAGGCTGATGCCCCGCTCGCGCGAGCCAAATGGATACATGCTCTCACCTCCATAACGTACGTATTATACCATAAACACTATAGGGAATGCAAATTGCCCCGAGTTTTAAGGCAAAGGATGGCAAAAAGTGATAAGAAGGAAGGGATAGTGAGGGGAAAAAGGCGTATAAAAAGCAAATCACATAAGGATCGCTCTATCGAAAAAGTATTTAAGGGAATGAAGTTCCTTGACAGAAGGGAGGCGC
>WRGP01000029.1 GCA_009787135.1 Bacillota bacterium
CGAAATCCTCCGCGACGCCAAAAAGCAGTGGGCCCGGCAGCGGGACAAGCTCGCCTCGTTTGGCACGCGGCTGGGGCAGGCCGTCCGCTCACAGTATGAGTATTCGGACCAGTCCATCAAGGTGGAGCGGAGACAGCTGGACAACGCCGTGCGCGCCTACGCGTCCGCCTATGACGCGGAGTGGGGCGGCCTGGGCATTGTCCCCAAGTTCCCCATGGCGCACACGCTAACGTTCCTGCTGCGGCAAGGCAGCCTGGCCAATGATCCAAAGGCCGTCGCCATGGCGGAAACAACCCTCACGCGCATGTGCGAGGGCGGCGTCTTCGACCACGTGGGCGGCGGTTTCATGCGCTACGCGACCGACCGCGCGTGGGCCGTTCCGCATTTTGAAAAGATGCTTGGGGATAACGCCCTGCTCGCGGACGCCTATCTGGAAGCATGGGAGGCGACGAACCGCTCGCTGTACCGCGGCGTGGCCGAAAGAACATTGCAATACGTTCTGCGCGAGATGACGGACGAGGAGGGGGGCTTTTTCTCCTCCCAGGACGCGGACGCGCAGGGGCGTGAGGGCGCCTATTACGAACTAACCCGCGAGGAGCTTACGCCGCTGCTGGGCAAGGAGGACGCCGCCGCGTATGTCCACTACTATAACCTCAGCCAGTATAAGCTGCCCAACCGCATTGGCTTTGAGGGCGGCATTGAGACAAGGCGCATGGCCAGCCTGAACGAAGTCGTGCGCGAATACCGCGCCGGCCGCATGCCGCTGACCCGCGACGATAAGCAGCTGACCGTCTGGAACGCGCAAATGATCGCCGCGATGGCGCATGCCTACCACGCCACGGGAGAAGGCGTGTACCTGCACGCCGCGGTGCGGGCCGCGCAGACCGTGCGAAAGCGCCTGCAAAAGCCGGACGGCAGCCTGTACATTCACTGGCTAAACGGCAAGCCGGGCGGCGAAGGGCTCCTGGACGACTACGCGTCCCTGGCTAACGCGGCGCTCGCGCTCTACCGGATCACCCTGGAGGATTCATGGCTTGCCTGGGCGGTGAGCCTCAGCCGGACTATGCTGGAGCGGTTTTGCGACAGGGAAAAGGGCGGCTTCTTCCTCACGCCGCACAGCGGGGAGAAGCTGATCGCGCGGCCCAAGGAAACCTATGACGGCAGCCAGCCCTCGGGCAACGCCATGGCCCTTTCCGTCCTCGTCACGCTGGCCATTCTGGATATTGGCGAGGGCTGGATCGACGCGGTGGAAAAACAGATGGACTTTGTTTCCATTCTTGTGGCCGACGCGCCCTTGCAGCACATGGCGTCGCTGACGGCCGCCATGCCGCTCATCTATCCCACCACCCTGCTGGACGCGCACGCCAGCCCAGTGGAAAACCATACGCTGCTAGCCTCGTTCCGCGGGAAGTACGCGCCGATGCTGTTTCTCAAAGCGACGCTCCCCGGCGTGAGCGGAAGCACATGGCGGCTTTGCAAGGGCCGCACATGCCTTACCCCGTTTCAAAATTTGGAACAGGTGCTGGCGAATTTATAAAAAAGAATTTTTGTAACAAATGTGTAATGTTCACAGTTTGACCATATCCAGTTCATAAGTGCCCGGTATACTAAATTCATCAGAAGGGTTTTCTCTTCGACGGAATGATCACAACAGGTGTTCTCCGCAACAGAAGCGGCCATCTTTCGCAAGATACACTACTTCCTTTCTCATCCCGCGGCAGGCTTTAGCAACCGGCCGCGGGTGCCCTTTTATAGGGGAAAGAAATTTCGTTATTCTTATGGAACGGGAGCATGGCAAAAACTCGACAGCCGCCGCGATGGCTATCAACAGCGCTGCGACGACAACTCTCCTCATGAAGGAGGCAGTTCCATGCGCAAATTCTTGGTTGTGGTGGATGTGCAAAAGGATTTCATCGACGGTGCGCTGGGCACAGCGGAAGCCGTATCTGTCGTACCTCGCGTTGTAGAGTGCATCCGTGCGGCGCTTGAGGAAGACCGGGCGCTGATCTTTACGCAGGACACCCATCAGCCCGATTATATGGATACCTCCGAGGGCCGCCACCTGCCTGTCCTTCATTGTGTCAAGGATACGGAGGGATGGCTGCTGCACGAGGCCGTGGCCCCTTACGCGGCCACTACGCTGCAAAAACCGTCGTTCGGCGCCCCCGCGCTGGCGGAACTTCTGGGGCGCGAGGCGGAAAACGGCGGCGCGAACCTTGATATCGCGCTATGCGGCGTGTGCACGGACATCTGTGTCGTGACCAACGCGCTGCTTCTGCGCGCCCACCTGCCCGAAGCTGCCCTGCGCGTGTATAAAGATGCCTGCGCGGGTGTGACCCCGGCCCGCCATGAGGCCGCGCTGGAGGTCATGCGCGCCTGCCAGATTGAGGTTGTATAGGCTGCTTTTATCAGATATCAGCTTGGCGGGATAATTTATATACTATGCGGGAGAAAGCAAATGGATTATATTCCGATTTTGCAACAGATAAAACAAAGCTACGTTGAATTGCTTCAAGATAATTTAGTTGGTATATATGTTCATGGTTCGATTGCTTTTAATTGTTTTCGGTGGGAGAAAAGCGATATTGATTATATCGTGGTTGTAAACCGTTCAATCTCTAATGATATTAAAAACGAACTTATGAGAGAAACCTTACTCATCAGCAAAGTCGCTCCACCGAACGGCTTGGAAATGAGTGTCGTTTTAAAACAGCATTGCCGCAATTTTGAATATCCTACCCCATATGAGCTGCATTTTTCCCATACGCACAAAGATTGGTATGAAAAGAATCCGACCGAATACTGCGAAAAAATGAACGGCGTTGATATAGACCTCGCAGCCCATTTTACAATAATAAAAGAAGTGGGCATTGTTTTATATGGAGAACCTATCAACAGCGTTTTTGGCGTAATTTCAAAAGAATATTATTTCGACAGCATCACAGCAATTTGACATAATATATACTAAGTGATAAACTGAAGGGATGAAGATGAAAGGATGTTTTCAGAATGCCGAAACCACTATCAAATGACTT
>WRGP01000030.1 GCA_009787135.1 Bacillota bacterium
GGAGAGCGGCTCCCCGCCAACGCGGCGGGTCGGGCTGTCCGGAAGCCTGTCGCCCGTTTCCGCCTCCAGCCGGACGAGCTCGTCGTACAGCGCGTCCCACTCCTTATCGGAGAGGATCGGCTCATTCTCCACATAATAGGCGCGCGCGGTCTCGTTCAAGCGGTCGACCAGCGCGCGCATGCGGTTTTGTTTTTCCATGGGCTTATGATTCCACCTTTACATGCGGGGAGTCCCCTGACGGGGTTCAGAGGGCAGAGCCCCTGACGTCTCCCCGTTTCCCTACGCCTCCACCTTCACGATCGGCGCGATGCTCGCCGCGAATTCTTTCATTCCATAGGCCGCAAACTCAATCACAACCCGGCACTCCCCGCCCATGCCCCTTATCTCGATCACATCGCCCTCGCCAAACTTGCGGTGGAGGACGCGGTCGCCCGGCTTGAACAGCGCCACCTGCGCCGCCTGGTCGGCGAACTTGCGCGCCAGGGACGGCGAAAAGCCTTGCTGCACGCCCGGGATGCGGAGGGTGCCGGCGCGGCCGCCCTCAAAATCTTTCGCCACCAGCTGCGCCGCGCGGGCGGCGACAATTTGCTCGCGGGTGCGCACGGCCGGGTTGACCATAGGCCGCATGCGATGAATCCATTCGTCGTCCAGCAGGCGCTTTGGGATCTCCTCCAGAAATTGAGACACGGCGTTGCGCTGCATCTGGTTAAAGAGCATGCGCTGCTGGGCGTAGGATATGAGCAGCTGCTTGCGCGCGCGGGTGATGCCCACGTACATCAGGCGGCGTTCCTCCTCCACGCGGCCCTCGTTTACGGCCATGCCCGAGGGAAAGAGGCCCTGCTCCGCGCCTACCAGAAACACGGTGTCAAACTCCAGCCCCTTGGCGCTGTGCAGCGTCATCAGGGTGACGGACTGCTGCCCTTCGGCCATGCCGTCCAGATCCGTGACCAGCGCTACGTTTTCCAAAAACGCCTCCAGCGTAGCGTCCTCGGTCTTTTGCTGAAACTCCTGCACCGCGCCCAAAAATTCCTGGATATTCTCGACGCGCGTGCGCGCGTCCTCCGAGTCCTCCTTGAGGTATTGCGCCTCCAGCTTCGTTTCGTCCACGAGGGCCCTCGCAAAATCGTAAAGCGGCATCATGTCCTTGAGGGCCATGAGCCGCGTGAGCAGCCCGGCGAATTCGCCGACGCTCTTGCGCGCGCGGGAGGCGAGGCTCTCGGGCGGGTCCAGCATGGCGTTAAACAGTGAAACGCCTTGCTCCGCGGCGACACGGGCCAGCTCGGCGATCGTGGCGTCGCCAATGGCGCGGCGCGGGGTGTTGATAATGCGGCGGAGCGATACGTCGTCCGCTGGGTTTGCCAGCGTGCGCAGGTAGGCGATGATGTCCTTTACCTCGCGCCGGTCATAGAAGCGGGTGCCCCCAAATATTCGGTAGGGGATGCCGGCGCGCACCAGCATTTCCTCCATCACGCGGGATTGCGCGTGCATTCGGTAGAGCACGGCGATACTGCCGTATTTTTCGCCGTTTTGGTGCATTTGCTGCACCCGGTCGCACACCCAGGCGGCCTCCTCGCGCTCATCCCCGGCGCAGAACGTCTTGATGGGCGCGCCCTCGCCTTCCTCGGTCCAGAGCGTCTTTTCCTTACGGCCCCCGTTGTGAGCGATGACGTTGTTGGCCGCGTCCAGAATGTTGGCGGTCGAGCGGTAGTTGCGCTCGAGCTTGATGACCTTGCAATCGGGAAAATCCTGCTCGAACTCCAGGATGTTGCGGATATCCGCGCCGCGCCAGCCGTAGACGGACTGGTCGTCGTCCCCCACGACGCAGACGTTGCGCCTTTCCCCGGCCAAGAGCCGCACGAGCATATATTGCGCGTAATTGGTGTCCTGATATTCATCCACGTGGATGTATGTAAAGCGGTCGCGGTAGGCCTCCAGCAAGGGCGGATGCGCGGTCAGCAGTTCCAGCGCTTTGACGAGCAGGTCGTCAAAATCCAGCGCGTTGGACACCTTGAGCCTGACCTCGTACTCCCGATAGAGATCCGAGATCATTTGCGCGCGGTAATCTTTTAAGGACTGCTGAAACCATTCGTCCGGGCTAAGCAGCCTATTCTTCGCGTCGGAGATTTTTGCTTTTACTTCTCTGGGCGGCAAGAACTTATCGTCAATGTCCAGCTTTTTAAGCAGCTCTTTGATCACGGCCATCTGATCGTCGCCATCGTAGATGGAGAACGTGCGCTCATAGCCGATTTTTGCGATGTCGCGGCGCAGGATTCGCGCGCAGCACGCGTGGAACGTCAAAACCCACGCTTCCGAAGCCTGCCCGTTCGTTAAGCGGTCAACGCGCTCGCGCATTTCCCGCGCGGCCTTGTTTGTAAAGGTAATCGCCAGAATTTTGCGGGCGGGAACCCCCATCGCAAGCAGATGCGCCACCCGGTAGGTGAGCGCCCTTGTCTTTCCAGAGCCGGCCCCCGCCAGAATGAGGACTGGGCCTTCCGTCGTCTCCACAGCCAGGCGCTGCTCGGGGTTTAACATGCGAAGATCCAATCTACCTTCCCTCCTGATGGTCGAGCTTTGCGAGCGCCCGCACATAGCCGTCCGCGCCATAGTGAAGGCATCGGTTCACGCGGCTGATTGTGGCGGTGCTCGCGCCGGTCTGTTTGACAATCTCTTGGTAGGTTGCGCCGCCGCGGAGCATACGCGCCACCTCAATGCGCTGCGAGAGCGCCTGCACCTCGGCGATGGTGCATAGGTCGTCCAACAGGCGGTACGCCATCTCCCTGCTGTCCGCCGCCACGAGCGCGTCGCACAGCAGGTCGGCCTGCTTAGACGCAAATTTTGATGTAAACATGCTCCGCCTCCAGATGGGTGAAATGGCCCCATGCTGATTATACCACAAGAAATAGAAAAGTGCAAAATGATAAATTGATAAATGCATCAAAAGGGAATGATTTGGTTACGTTTGTGAATTGATTTCCCGAGTTTGACAGGAAGGAAAAGGGAATACTGAGGGAATAGAAGGCAAAAATGGCAGTTTATGCGATATAAAAACATAGGTGTACGAA
>WRGP01000031.1 GCA_009787135.1 Bacillota bacterium
CCGCCGGCATGACGGCGTGGCGCGAGCCGGGCCTGCCCGGCCGGTACGCGCCGGAGACGGCGGCGGCGGCGATGCTCGAATTGATTGAGGAAAAGGACGGAGCGTGACAATATGGATCTAAAGGACAAGACAATCGGGTTTGCGCTGACAGGCTCTTTTTGTACATTTGCGCGCATATTTCCCCAGGTGGAAGCGCTTATATCCACGGGCGCGCGCGTGATTCCGATTTTATCCTTCAACGCGTATGATATGGATACACGTTTTTTTACCGCTTCGGACGTGCTTGGGCGCCTTACGTCAGCCACGGGCGAGGAACCCCTCCATACGCTCAATGAGGTCGAGCCGATAGGGCCGAAGCATCTGCTGGATCTGCTGGTGATCGCGCCCTGCACGGGCAATACGCTGGCAAAGCTGGCGGCCGGCATTGCCGACACGCCCGTGACGCTGGCGGCCAAGTCGCATCTGCGCAACAGCGGGCCGATCCTTGTGGCGGTTTCCACCAACGACGGCCTGGCCGTGGCGGCCAAGAACATCGGCGAGCTTCTCAGCCGCAGGCATTATTTCTTTGTGCCGTTCGAGCAGGACGACGCCGAAGGGAAGCCCCGCTCGCTCGTGGCGAAGATGGAAGAACTCCCCGCCTGCGCGGCCTCGGCGCTGGAGGGCGTGCAGCCGCAGCCCATCCTGCACAGATAGTATCAATTGATATTTTGCCCCAACATAAGGCAATGGCTGGAAGAAAAGGCGGCGGCGGTTCGTTTTATATGGGATGCTGTTTTGCGTGCGTAAACGGCATCCCATTCCTTTATCATGAGGTGATTTGATGCGCCGTTCTTTTGCGTTGCTTTTGTTCTTCGCGCTGCTGGCTATGACGCTTCCCGCCCTGTCGGAAGAAGGCATGCGGATGGCGGTTGACGCGATCTTCGATGCCCTTTGGGATCCAAGCGCCCCGGGCGTTATCGAGGCGACGGAGTTCAGCGTGGATGGCGACTGGGTGTTTGCCGTCCAGCGCCGGCGGGAGGCAGACGGGCTGCGCTGGCATGCCATAGGCTATGATATGGCAAGCGAGCGTTTCGTTACCTGGGACGACCTTTTTGCGGACGGGGACGCGGCCGCCGAGCGGATCGCCCAGATCGCGGACAGCGCCATGTACCATAACGCATACGCCGAGCATAACCGGATCACGCCGGTGCCGCGGGATAACTTCGCCTTGGCAAACGGCGTGCTTACGGTCTATTATCCGGCGGAGCAGCTTGCGCATTTTTCTGGCCGCGCGGGCGCGTTTGGTTTTTACGCGTACGAGCTTGCGGATTTATTACGGGAGGGCGCGCCGCTCGCGGTGGGGGATGCCAAAGAGGCGCCGGCGGCTATGACTGCCGCCCTGGCGGGGGGCAGCCTGCCCGGGTATGAGAAATGGGCCATTGGCGGCGCGATGGCGGACGCGGCCGAAGCCTTGGGCCTCGTGGACGTGCCCGATCTGACGTATGACTTTGCGGTGTATCGGTTTGAGGATCCCTGCATGCGCGGCGTGGCGCTGCTGTCGGATCCCGGGGGGGATAGCGCCGGGAATGCCACGATCAGCGGCATCTACGCCGAGCGCATTGATTTTAGCGGCCTGTGCGCGGGGGTGTCTGCGAGGGCGGAATGCGTTTTGGCGCTGGGGGCCCCGGACGCGAAATGTGCTATTGAAGAGGCGGATGGGTATAGTTTGCGGCCTGTTGGGGAGACGCTGCGCTGGGAGCGGGACGGGCGTGCGTTGGAATTGCATTTTGTAGAGGATGTCCTGCACAGCGTGCTGCTGCGGTAGGGACGTTCAGGGGGCATAACAACAGGATAAAAGCCTGTATACCGCGCGAAAAGAACCGTGAAAAGGCATATGAAGCCGAATGGTGTTTCGCTATGTTCCCGTGGGCCAATAATCCATATTTGCAAACATTTGGTTGCCTGTGCTATACTGAAGGGCCGGAATAAAAGCCGGCCCTTTATAATGTTTGGGCGCGGTATGCCAAGGAGGTATGACGGTTGGCGGCGGCAAAGGGCAAGCGGTCTGCGAAGAAAACCAGCGCGAGGAAAGCACCCGTGAAGGCGCGCGGAAATACACGGAGGACGGGCAGGCGCGGCGGTCAGGTGATCTCCGGCGCGGCTTGGGGGCTGGTGGTGCTGGCCACGGGCGTCTTTATGCTGTTTAGCCTGTGGACGCCCTCCAACGCGGGGGCGCTCGTGGCTTTGCGCGGCCTGCTTAGCGGCGCGCTTGGCCGCCTTCACTGGATCTATGTGCTGCTGCTGTGCTGGCTTGGCCTGCAGATGGCCTTTTCGGGGCGATGGCCCCTGCGCAAGGGCCTGCTATTTTGGGCCGTGCTGCTGGCACTGTGTTTTTCCACGCTGCTGCAGGTGTTCCGGATGGGTGATTTGCTTCGCAGCCTGCGCGCGGACGGATATATACAGAACTATAATGGGTTTTTATGGAAATCGTATGAGGCGTCTAAAAATGTGCCGCTGGGCGGAGGGGTCATTGGCGCGCTTTTGGGCTACCCAATGGGAAAATATCTGGATATTTTGGGCAGCGCGCTGGTGTTGTTTTTCGTTATCGGCGGTGTGGCGCTCATCATGATACGCTCACTCGCGCCGGGCACTGGCGGGCGCGTGATGGACTGGCTGGATCAGCTGCGGTATGACTGGGCCGCGCGCAGAGAAGAGCGCTCTACGGAGCGGGCGGCGCTTGAGGCCGAACGGGATGCCGCGCTGCTGGTGCCGGTGCCGGAGGAATTGCTCGATGAAGAGGAGGAAGAAGCGCCCCCTCCCAAGGCCGTGACGGCCAGGGGAAAGAAAAAGTCCGTCCCGCCGCCGCCAAAGCCCGCCTCACCGCAAAGGCCTTCGCCTGCCCCGGCGCGAAAACTCGGGCCTGTTGACCGGCGCGGGCCAACGGCCGCGCCGAAGCCGAGCGTTCAGGCTCTTGAGGCGCCTCCCGCGCGGCGGGACATCCCGCCCTGGGAGTTGGAGCCGCCCGCGCCGCCGCCGGAGCCGCGAAGAAAGCTGTACATAGAAGACATTCTGCCAGAAACATATACGCCG
>WRGP01000032.1 GCA_009787135.1 Bacillota bacterium
GCGGGGCTGCGCGAGACGGGGGAAGGCGGATGCGCCGCGTGCGCCGGCGGGGGGGCGCGCCGTACGCGTCCGCAGGCGTAGAAACGATGGAAGTCTCAAGGACAGGCGCACTGCCGCGGCCGCGACGGGATGCAAACACGCCCCCCATTCGTCCTATAGTAAGGCGGCGCAGCCTTACGCCGCGTGTACTTACGAGCGGCGCGGCGCGGCGGAAAAGAATCCGAGAGATTCATGCCGGATCGGCCGCAAAACGGTATCAAACACGCCCCGACACAGAGGGAGAACGCTATGCCCATAAAGAATTTTGATGACACGAAGCCGCGGCCGCATACCATCTTCAAGCCGCGCACAAAAAAATCGAATTTCGCCGTCAGCGTGCTGGTGATGTGCGTGCGCCTGAGCGCCATTTTATTCCTCAGCGCCTGTGTGGCGGGCGCCGGCGTGGTGCTGGGCATCGTCAAAGCCTATATGGAGACCGCGCCCGAACTGGATCTGGCTCAGATTGACGACCAGGCCCAGACATCTTTCTTTTATGACTCGCAGGGCAATGTCATCACGGATTATAAGGGCTCGCAGGACCGCGTGCTCGTGTCCATAGACGACATCCCCGAGATGCTTCAATACGCGTTCGTGGCCGTGGAGGACGCGCGCTTTTTCTCGCACAACGGCGTGGACGCCAAGCGCATCATCGGCGCGTTCGTGGCCAACATGGGCTCCTCCTCCACGCAGGGCGGCTCCACGATCACGCAGCAGCTGCTCAAAAACAGCCAGCTGTCGGACGAGCAGAGCTACAAGCGCAAAATCCAGGAAGCGTACCTGGCCATGCAGCTGGAGAAAATCTACACAAAGGACCAGATTCTTGAAAGCTATCTCAATACCATCTACCTGGGGGAAAGCTATTACGGCGTCAAGACAGCGGTCTACGGCTATTTTGGCAAGGAACTGAACCAGCTCACGCTTCGCGAGTGCGCGATGCTGGCCGGTGTGGCGCGGAGCCCCTACTACTATAATCCCCGGCGCAACCTTTACATGCGCAAGACGCCGGACGTCACCAACGACCGCACGGACTACGCCTTGCGCCAGATGTACGAAAATCAGTTCATCACCTATGAGCAGTACCAGGCGGCGCTGAGCCGCGGCACGGCGGCCGTGCTGGAAAACTCGCCCAACAGCAACGCCACCATGTATGAATATCCCTACTACGTGGAATACGCCGTGCAGGACGTCATCAACGCGCTGCTGGAGCACAACTCGCTGGAGAATACGCATTCGAACCGAAACGCGATGGAGAACAAGCTGCGCACGGGCGGCTATCATGTCTACCTGTGCATGGATACCGAGATTCAGAAAATCGTCGAGGACACGCTCCGCGAATGGAAAGACTATCCGCTGCTGCGCGACCCGAATGAGGCCGTCTACCGCCAAAGGAATTCGGACGGCACGTATACGGAAATCATCCAGCCGCAGGCGGCGGCCGTCATTCTGGACTATCGAACGGGCCAGCTCAAGGCCATCGTGGGCGGGCGCACCGCGCCGACGGCGCGCAAGACACTAAACCGCGCCACCGATATGAAGATGCCCGTCGGCTCCGCCATCAAGCCCATCGCCGTCTATGCCCCGGCCATTGAGCGGGGCGCGTCGCCCGCCAGCGTCGTATACAACATGCCCGTGCCCATCCACGGCTGGAATGACGGCGGCGGCAAGGACTATTATCCAAGCAACTATGGCGGCGGCGGCTTTACGGGCCCGACGACTTTCAGGCGCTCGCTCCGCCAGTCCTACAACACCGGCGCGGCACAGGCGTTGATGTACTTCGTGGGCATTGAACAGTCCGCGGCATACCTGAACGCCATGGGCATCCCGGACGCGAACCTGCAGAAGACGCCGTTCGGCCTAGCGCTCGGCGCCTCGGGCATCACGCCCGTGCAAATGGCCGTGGCCTTTGGCACGCTCGGCAACGGGGGCGTATACCAGCAGCCCACCTCTTTCCTGCGCATTGAGGACAGCGAAGGCAACGTGATCATCGACCGGCAGACCACGCAGGTCAAGCGGATCGTGTTCCAAAAGAGCACCGCCTGGCTGACCGTGGACATGATGAAGGAGGCCGTGGCCAGCGGCACGGGCACGTCGGCAAAGATCAACGGGCAGACCGTGGCGGGCAAAACCGGCACAAACAGCGATTATAAGGGCGTTTCCTTCGCAGGGCTTACGGGCTGGTACAGCGGCTCCGTATGGATCGGCCATGACGACTACAAGGCGCTGTCCTCCAAGGCCACGGGCGGCAACTATGCCGCGCCGCTCTGGCAGGCCATCATGGACAAGGTGCACAAGACCAAGGCGCTGCCAAACCGGGACATCATCGAGGAGGATCCGGCGTCTTTGGGGCTGCAAAAGGTGACCACCTGCGCCGTGAGCGGCCTTCTGGCCACGGATGCCTGCAAAAAGGACGTAAAGGGATACGGAACCGTCACGGATTACTGGGCCGCGGGCACCGCGCCGACAGTGTATTGCAACATGCATCAGGAGCTTTCCATCTGCGACGAGTCCGGCATGCTGGCCACGGAATACTGTCCGCACGTGTCCGCGAAGAGCGCCGTGATCATTCCCATTGGGCATCCGCTGTACGACTTTATCAACGGCAACGAGGGTACCATGCGAAGCTACCTGGGCGAGTTCGCGGCGCTCAAGCTGACGGACAACAACGACTATAACCAGCAGCTCGTCGCCAGCTTGACGTGCGGCATCCACAACCAGTATTGGGTGGACGACACGCCCCAAGAGGAGAATTGGTGGGACTGGGAGCAGGGGCAAGGCGGCGGCCAGCAGGATGCGATAGTAAGCGAGGCGCTCACGCTCCTGCAGCAGGCGAACTATCTGCTGGAGGCGCGGAGCTGGGAACTGACGGCCGAGGAGAACGCGAATATTGCCTTCGCCATCCGGCAGTTGAATGACAGCATACAGTACTATCCCTCCGGGAATTTACAAAGCGCGATGGAGAGTTTGCGGTACGCGATGCAGATTTTGCGGTGAAGGCGGAGTGAAAGCAGGAAGCAAACCCCAAAGAAGGAATTCTTAAGGGATGTATCCCGTAAGCGGGGGGCCGGGGGG
>WRGP01000033.1 GCA_009787135.1 Bacillota bacterium
CCCCCCGGGGGGACGCCGGGGCCGTGCGCCCTACACGGTCTTTCGCACGACCACCTTATGCTTCCACCCACCCCGCCGGTACCATAGATAGTTCAGCGCCGCGCCGGACACCCAGGCGACCAGCAGGGAGACATACAGGCTGTCTGGCGAACCTTTCGGCCATTGCGGCGAGCGCGTGAAGTACGCCCACAAGTACGCGACGGGCACGCGGAGCGCCACCGTGTTAAAGAGAGAAATCCACATGGAGGGCGCCGTATCGCCCGCGCCGCGCAGAATGCCCATGTACACCTGCATAATGCCCATGGCAAGGTAGCCCACGGCCAGAATGCGCAGCATGCGGACGCCCAAGTTTAAAATGTCCTCCGTTTCCGTAAACCAGCTGATCATCGTGCGGCCAAAGACCAGGAGAGACAGCGTAAGCGTGGCGGCCACCAACAAGCTCAGCGTGACCGCCGAGCGGGATCCCTCCTTCACGCGGTCAAGATGGCCCGCGCCCATGTTCTGGCCGACGAACGTGGAGGTCGCCATGCCAAAGGTAAAATTGGGCAGCATGGCAAAGCCGTCCACGCGCATCACCGCGACGGTGCACGCGATGACAGTCGTTCCCATGCTGTTGGTCAGCGCCTGCACAATGACCATCGCCATGGAGAAAATCCCCTGCGTGATGCCGGCCGGCATGCCAAGCCGCAGGAGCTGCGCCGAGCGGGAGGCGCTCAGGCGCACCGTCCGCCGGTTTACGGTAAGCACCTCCCGCATGTGGAAAAGGCGCCAAACGCAAAGCACAGCGGATACTGCCTGCGAGAGGATCGTCGCCACCGCCGCGCCCATGACGCCCCAGCCGAAACGGGCCACGAACACATAATCCAGCACGGTGTTGAGCAAGGTGGCCACCAGCAGATACAGCAGCGGCGTGACGGAATCGCCCATGCCGCGCAGAATGCCGGAGACGATATTGTAAAACGCGACGGCGATCATGCCGCCGAAGATGGTTTCCAGATACACGCACGACATTTCAAAAATCGCTTCCGGCGTATCCAGCAGCCGCATCATGGGCCTGGCCAGCGCGAGCCCCAGTACCGTCGTGATCACGCTGGCGATCAAGATCAGGAGAATCGAATTGCCGACGGCTTTGGACAGTTCCTCACGATCCTTGGCGCCGAAGTACTGCGCGACAATGATGCCCGCACCCGTTGAAACGGCCATGAAGAGCACGAGAATCAGGTTCTGCACCGGAAGGCTCGCGCCGACCGCGGCGAGCGCGTCGTCGCCCACAAACCGGCCGACGATGATGGAGTCCACCGTGCTGTACAGCTGCTGCGCCAAGTTGCCCAGCAGCAGCGGTATGGAAAAGAGCACCAAATTCCGCATGGGTTTTCCCCGGGTCATATCCTGCGTGCCGAAAAGCCCCTTGAAACGGTCCCAAACCCCTATGCCGGCTTGTGTCATAATGATTTTCTATCCTTCAGCTATGCTTGGTTAAATCGCCGTGGTATCGATGACGCGGGCATCATACCCCGCCGCTTCCAGCGCGCGGATGATGCGCGCCTTATGCTCATGCCCGAACGCTTCCAGCGTCACGCGAAGCTCCACGGCGCTCTGGCGGTTGATGCTGACAAACTGGTTGTGATCCAGCTTGATGATGTTGCCACGCTCCTCAGACACCACCTTGGCCACGGCGAGCAGCTCGCCGGGGCGGTCCGGCAGCAGGACGGAAAAGCTGAACACGCGGCCCCGGTTGATCAGCCCGTGCTGCACGAGCGAGGCGATGGTGATGACGTCCATATTGCCGCCGGAGAGGATGGACACGACGTTTTGGTCGCGCTCATGGATGTGGCTGAGCGCCGCGACGGTGAGAAGCCCCGCGTTCTCCACGATCATTTTGTGCTTCTCCATCATGTCTAAAAAAGCGTCCACCAGCTCGTCGTCGTCAATGCGGATGATGCCGTCCAGGTTCTCAAGCAGGTAAGGCATCAGCTTGTCGCCGGGGGTCTTCACGGCGACGCCGTCGGCGATGGTGCTGACGCTCTCCAGCGAGACAAGGTGCCCGGCCTCCAGGCTGGCCGACACGCACGCCGCGCCGCTGGGCTCCACGCCATACACTTTGATATTCGGGTTGAGCAGTTTGGCCAGCGTGGAAACGCCCGTGGCCAACCCCCCGCCCCCCACAGGCACAAGGAGGACGCTCACATCCGGCAGGTCCTTGAAGATCTCATACGCTACCGTGCCTTGGCCAACGGCCACCTCCAGATCGTTGAACGGGTGTACGAGCGTCTTGCCCTCCTCGCGGGCGATCTTTTCCGCCAGCTCATAGCTTTCGTCATAACCGCTTCCGTGCAGCACTACGTCCACCCCGTAGGACTTGGTGTTATTGACCTTGACGAGCGGCGTGGTGGTCGGCATGACAATGGTCGCCGAAACGCCCGCCGCCCTGGCCGCGTACGCCACGCCCTGCGCGTGGTTGCCCGCCGAGGCGGTTACCAGGCCGCAGGCCTTTTCCTCCGGCGTGAGCGTGGAAACCTTATAATACGCGCCGCGTACCTTATACGCGCCGGTTACCTGCAGGTTTTCCGGCTTGAAGTATACGCGGTTGCCGCAAATAGCGGTGAAGTACGGGCTGTAGACAAGGCTGGTGTCCAGGAGAACGCCGCGGAGTACATCGCGCGCCTTGCGAAATTTATCGACGGTGAGCATAGGGATCCCTCCAAATGCTGTGGATCACAGAGATGAAATGGATTATAGCATTGTATGCGGGCCGGGGCAAGCATTTAATTGAAAAAAGTCCGTTTTCACACGCCATTGGACAAATCTTATCCCCCTTTGCCTGATCAAGGCGTTCTGGCGCGGGCCATGATTTTGCGCTGCCGCCGCACGCTGCCGGCGCCCCCGATACTCAAGGATAGACGCTTGCAATGGCGGTTTGCATAGGGTATACTAAGCATAGTTTTTGTTCTCATTGCACGCACTTGACGGTGGCGGAAATCTTTTTTGCCGTCAAGAAGCAAATCCCCCAATATTGCTTTGGGCACCGTATGCCGAAACCCGGAATGTCTGAAAACGGGGGCGTTCCATGCAGAAATTCCTGTGGGTATCCGCCGGCCTTGGTTTCATCTTTCTGATGACATGCCTCGGTTCGACAATGGTATTCTTTTTCCGCAAGCCGGCCGGCGGCAAGGCGCAGAAAATCTTTCTTGGCTTCGCGGCGGGCGTGATGATCG
>WRGP01000034.1 GCA_009787135.1 Bacillota bacterium
GGCAAAAACATGATGGCGAAATCCGTCGTGTGCGGCGGGTCGATATACTTCGTCTGGATGCGCCTGGCCTCGGTCCGGATAGCGGTTTCAAGCGCGCGGCTGGCGGCCTCCGCGGCCTGCTTGTCGCCCGCGTCGTTGGCGTCGAGGACGCGCTGATAATCCTCCGCCGGAAACTTGGCGTCAATGGGCAGATAGACCGCGTCGCTGTCCTGATCCTTGCCAGGCAGGCGGATGGCAAACTCCACGCGTTCCGCGCTGCCGGGCTTAACGGCCACGTTTTTTTCATACTGGTTCGGCGCGAGCACCTGCTCCAGCAGGCTGCCCAGCTGCACCTCGCCCCAGATGCCGCGCGTTTTGACGCTGGTGAGGACTTTTTTGAGATCCCCCACGCCCACGGCCAGGGTCTGCATCTCGCCCAGCCCCTTGTACACCTGCTCCAATCGCTCCGACACGGTGCGAAACGATTCGCCCAGCCGTTTGTCCAGCGTGGCATGGAGGTTCTCATCCACGGTCACGCGGATCTGCTCCAGCTTTTTCTCATTTTCGCCCTGCAGGCGCGTCAGGCCGTCGCCCAGCGTCTGCCGCATTTCGGCAAGCCGCCGCTCGTTCACCGCCAGCTTTTCCTCCAGCGTTTGCGAGGCGCGCACCATCAGATGGTCATATTCGGAGAGCTTTCCCTCGATGTTCGCGCGCATTCTGTCCATGCGCTCCTCGTCGGTATGGCTCATGGCGCGGATCTGCCCGCCAAAGGAGTCCAGCTGCTGCTGCTGGTTTCTTCCCATCTCGCCCATGATGCGCACGAGGGAATCGCTCATGCCGCGCAGGTTTATCCCCATTTCCTCGCGGTCCGCGCTCCGCTCCGCGGCGGTTGTCTCACGGATGGCGCCAATGTTACCCGCCAAAGCCGACTGCATCTCAAGCAGCTTTGCGTTCAGCTCCCCGCGCTGCCGCGCGGCCCGGACATAGAGCGGAAGCGTCAGCAAAAGGAACAGCGCCGCAAAGCAAAGCGGCAAAGCGTACGGCTGGGCGATCCAGTCCATGATTTCCTGCATATCCTGCCCTTTCCCACGCTCACCCGGCGCGGAACGTGTCGCGAAGCCATTGCACGGCACCCATCAGCGACGCGTCGCTCGCGGCCATGTGCGCGTATGGCTCCAGAATGATATCGCCTTGGTATCCATTGGCGCGGAGCGCGGCCGCAAGGTCTTTACAGTCATGCACGCCGCGCCCCGGCAGCGCGTGGCGGCCGTTTTCATCAAAATCCAGAATGTGCATGTGGCAAAGCCTGTCGCCCATGGCGTCCACGAACGCAATCGGATCATGTCCCATCTCAATCGCCTGCTTGATATCCAGCACAAAAGATAAATTGGGCCACAGCGCGAGGAACTCCTTCACGCGGCCCGGGCCGTTGAGCCAGCACCAGCTGACCGTCTCCCAGGCGAACGTGACCCCACGCAAAGCGCACCGCCGCATTGCTTCCGCAATACCCTCCTGCCAGCTTGCGAAGCAAGGCGTCCGCCCGCGCATGTTCGCGGGGCCATGATACACATACGTTTTCGCGCCAAGCGCCGCGGCGGCGTCCAGAAATCCCTCCAGCATGGCATATGCGTCAGCACGCTGCCGGGCCGACTGGCCGACAAGGTCCGCCTCAAAATGCTGCGTCTTGCAGTGCACGGACACAGCTTCCGTCCCTAAAAGGCGCTCCTTCACGAGCGCGCCAAACGCGCCTGTGTACTCGCTGTAGGTCTCCAGAAATACCTCGCAGCAGGGGAGCCTGAGCGAGGCTACCGCCGAGGCGGCGTCCTCCGTCTCCAGCAGCCCATAAAACGCGGCGGTGGTCAGTCCGATTCTCATGAGAATAGTATAAACATCTTTCTTTATATGCGCAAGGGGCTTTCTTTAGAAAGAAAGGTGTGGTATACTTTTATTACATTTATCCGGTCTATAAAGGAGCCGTGCGTATGAAACATATCGTATCGTTTATGCTATGCATCGCGCTGGTATTTTGCGCCGTAAGCGGCCTGGCGGATCTGCTGACGCCCTCCTCCCCTCCCCCAGCCATCGGCACGGTCACGATCGTGAAATCAGGCTATATGAACGCGTACGAGCGCGACGATAAAAAATCACCCGTCGTCTTCCGCGTGCACCATGGCGAGCGGTATCTGTGCACAGAGGAAACGGAAAACGGCTTTTACGCGATCTGTTTTCTGAATGGAAGCATCGTCTACGTTCCCAGCGATGAGAAGTCTACAAGCCTGGAGCGTGGCGTTACGGACGCGGTGACCTTTTCAACATGCGGCTTGTTTGACCTGTTTTTTGTCGAGACGACAAAAAAAGTGGATGCCTACTCACAGCCCAAAACTGGAGGGCAAACCAGAAGAGAGGACACGGACAGCACCTCGACATATTATCTGAAAACCGGATCCATTGTGCAGTGCTTCGGAAAAACTGTCCGTGAAAACAAAGAATGGTATGCGGTATGCCCGCTTGAACTCGCCCACAATCGTGTCCCTGAGATTCTATGGGTGCTCGCCAGCGATTGCGCCGTTCAATTCGGCGACCCGGACGCCAACATTATTCCGGATTGGTGGTATGACTAAAAACCATAGCGCGGCTATCGCTCCCTCTCCAGCATCCCCTTGACCCGCAGCGCCGCGCGCTTGGCGTCGTTTCTGCGCGCTCCGCGCTGAACGGCCGCCTCCACGGCTGCCTGGCTGTCCATGCCGGAAAGCATATCGTCGAATAGTTGCGCCTCCAAACCGGCGGTCCGTCGCGCAGGCTCCGTCGGTTTTTCCGCGTGCGTCAAGTCCAACACCACGCAGTATTCCCCCTTTTCGGCCTTGGGGTTGCTTTGAAGCGCGTCAAGCACCTCCGCCGCGCTTCCCCGCAGCGTTTTTTCATGCAGTTTCGTCAAGTCGCAGCAGGCGCAGACCCCGCAGCCCGGCAGCGTCTCGTTGACCGCCTCTACCAGCGCCGCCACACGATGCGGCGATTCATACGCCACCGCAACGGCAGGCCCTTTTATAATATCCAGCAGCTTCTTGCGCAAATCCCCTTTTTCCCGCGGCAAAAACCCATAAAAGGCAAATTCCCGCGCGTCAAACCCGCTGATACACAGCGCCGCCGCCACGGCAGACGGCCCCGCAACGGCCAGCACCTCCACGCCCGCCTCCCATGCCGCCCGAACCAGCAGATGGCCCGGATCGGAGATCGCGGGGGTGCCC
>WRGP01000035.1 GCA_009787135.1 Bacillota bacterium
CGTGTCTCGGCACAGACCCTGCAGGCGCTCAGCGGGCAGGACGGGCTCAAGGGCCTGGCCGGTGCGATGGCGGGCGGAAGCGGCGAGCGGATGCAGGAGGCAATGAGCGAATTTGCGCAAAAGCTTGAAAACGCCGAGGCGGCCAAAGGGCTGGCGGACGCGCTTTCGCAGGCTGCGGCCGTGCTGGACGAAGGCGCGGTGAAGGATGGGCTTATGGCGAGCGCCGGCGCGCTGCGGGCAGGCGACGCGTCACAGGCCATGCGGTCATTGTCCGGTGCGCTGGATAGCACGGGCGCGGCGGGCGCGGACATTTCCTCGCTCCTGCGCATGGCGCGCGGCGGCGTGGCCTCCGCCGGCACGCGCGCGGGCACCGGCCAGGGCCAAGGGTCGGGATCGTCCCAGCAGGCGCAGGGCCAGGGCGCCGGCATGGGCACGACAAATCAGGATGCCGGCTACTCGCCGGGGCTCTCGCGGCCCAGCCAGGGCCAGGGCATGGGGAGCCTTCAGGATCGGGTAGGCCTGTATGAGCGAATCTACGACCCAACGCGGCTCGGCGGGGACAGCGAGGCGTCCTTTGTCCAAGGGCAGAAGGGTGAGGGCGAGTCCCAGCAGATGCGGTTGGGCCCGGGCGCGGGCGATTACGCGGGCTCTGTGCCCTATGGCCGGGTGATAGGGGAATACCGGCAGGCGGCCAGCCAGGCCATGCGGCGGCAGGCGCTGCCGCCCGCGCTGCAGGATTGGGTCATGCGCTACTTTACCGCGCTCGTGGAGGAGTAACGCCGTTTTACAATTGAGATTGAGCGGCAAAGACCACAAAATGCTGACAAAGGCGGCAGGCAGCCGGGATGGAGGGGTATACGGTATGGGCGGCTTTCAGACGGCAAACGAAACGGAGATTCTGCGCTTTGCGGAGCAAATTAAAGCGATTGAGACGGAAATTGCCCGGGAAATTGTCGGCCAGCGGGAAATTGTGGCCGGTCTGCTCATGGCGGTGATCTGCGGCGGAAACGTGCTGCTGGAAGGCGTGCCCGGGCTTGGCAAAACGCGGCTGGTGCGAACCATGGGCCATGTGCTGGACTTGCCTTTCAGCCGCATCCAGTTCACGCCCGACCTGATGCCCGCGGACGTGACGGGCACGAACATCATCGTGCAAAAGGACGGAAAGAGCGAGTTTTCCTTCCAGCCCGGGCCGGTGTTCGCGTCCATTGTGCTGGCGGACGAGATCAACCGCGCGACGCCCAAGACACAGTCCGCCCTGCTGGAGGCCATGCAGGAACACACGGTGACCGTCGGCGGCGTGACGCGGGCCCTGCCCAATCCTTATTTTGTGCTGGCCACGCAAAACCCCATTGAGCAGGAGGGAACGTATCCGCTGCCCGAGGCGCAGCTCGACCGCTTTTTGCTCAAGCTTCTGGTCGGGTTTCCAACCTTGGCGGAATTGCACGGCATTGTGGATATGACGGTCATCCGGGAGGACGCGCGGGCAAAACCCGCTGCCGGCGGCGAGGATGTGCTCAGGATGCGCGAGATCGCCCGGCAGGTGCCGGTGGCCCGCGCCGTTCAAGACTATGCCCTGCGCCTCGTGCTGGCCACGCATCCGGAGCTTGACGGATCCCCCGGAACCGTCCGCGCGAACGCGCGCTTTGGCGCCAGCCCGCGCGCGGCGCAGGCGCTTATTGCCGTATCCCGCGTGCGCGCGCTGATGGAAGGCCGGTTCAACGTGTCGTTTGACGACATCCGCGCCGTCGCGCCCTCCGTGCTGCGCCACCGCGTCGGCCTAAGCTTTGAAGGCATGGCCGAGGGCATGACAGCCGACAGGCTGATCGGCGGGGTGCTGGAGGCAATGCCCGCGAAATGATGCCCGAATATGCCTTGGGAACCGGATCCCAAAGGAGCGAACCATGCTGGACGATGCTTTTCTCCGGAAGCTGGACGCGTTTTCCCTGGCCGTGCGCGAGCACACGCGGGGCGGCGTGGGCGGGCTGCGAAAATCAAAGGCCCTGGGCAGTTCCGTAGAGTTTTCGGATTTTCGCGCGTACGCGCCGGGCGACGATTTGCGCCGCGTGGACTGGAACGCGTTTGCCCGCTTTGACAAGCTGTTTTTGAAGCTATTTCTAGATGAGCAGGAGACCACGCTGCGACTGTTGCTGGACGCGAGCGCGTCCATGTTTGCCGTGGAGCCGGACAAATGGGCGCTGGCGGTCCGTTTGGCCGCGACGCTGGCATATCTTTCGCTGTCGCGCTACGATCGCGTGGTCGTCGTAACGCTGCGCGGCGGCAGGGAAAAAAGCAGCCGCGCGTTTGCGGGGCGGCGGTCGTTTGACCAGGTGGAAAAGCATCTGGCGGCCATCCGGCCCTCGGGGGAGACGCGTTTGAACGAGGCGCTCGCGGCCGTGCCTGTCACGCCGGGGCGGGGCGTGTGCGTGCTGCTGTCCGACCTTCTTACGGGCGAGGGATGGTCGCGCGGCGCGCTGTCGCTCCTGCTCAAGCGGCAGGAGCTGTCGGTGTTGCACATCCTCTCCCGAAGGGAGCTGGAGCCGGACCTTGACGGCGCGGTACGGCTTGAGGACGCGGAAGGCGGCCCCTCTTGCGACGTGCGGGTTTCGCCGAACGCGCTCTTGCGCTATCACGAGGCGCTGACCGCTTTTCTTTTGGCGCAGCGCGAGTTCTGTCACAGCCGGGGGATTGCCTATGTGCAGCTGGCAAGCGACATGGACCTTGAACGGAATGTGCTGGGCAGTTTGACGCGCGGGGGCGTGATTCGGGTTAACGCGTGAACTGGGGTTCATGCTTATAAAAGGAGATGGCCGATGCATTGGATGAACCCGACCGGCGCCGCGGCGCTGCCGGCGCTCGCGCTGATCCTGAGCCTCTACGTCCTTAAACAAAAAATGGAGCCGGCGGCGGTATCGAGCACCTACCTGTGGGAAAGGGCGCTTCAATCCATGGAGGCGGATACCCCGTTTCAAAAATTGAAGCGCAGCCTGCTGCTGTTTTTACAGCTGTTGCTGGCGCTGCTGCTGGCCCTTTCCCTCATGCGGCCGATGACGCTGGGCGGGGAAACGGGCGAGGTGATGTTTGTGTTTGACATATCGGCCAGCATGCAGGCAAACGATGGAAACGGAACGCGGCTGGACGCCGCGCTGACGGACGCCCGGCGGCGGGTGGATGGCCTGAAGGACGGCGCGCGCGTCTCCATCCTGACTGCCGGGGCACGGGTTTCACAGCCGCTGGCCCGGGCGAGCGACAGGTTCGCCGCAAAGAGA
>WRGP01000036.1 GCA_009787135.1 Bacillota bacterium
GGCCCCCCTGCTCTTTTTTGTCTCTCAACAAATATTTTAGCAGATTTTCGGGCCGTTTTCATCCCCTTACTTTCATCGAACTCACGTTTTAATAGATCCATTCAGTTCTCTCTTTTCGCCTTTATTGGTCAGAATCCCGCAAAAATTGTACTGTATATTAAGTAATAAGTCAACATCACCATATACGCCTTAATTACAGCAGCAATAAAACATTTCTACAATGATTATAGCATAGGATTGGCGGTGAATACATGATTGATTACAAAATAATCGGGAAGCGTATCAAAAAAGCCCGCATCGCTTCGGGTTTGACGCAGGAAGTCCTTGCTGAAAAGATTGACGTGTCGACAAATTATATGACACGGGTTGAAAACGGATACGAAAAGCCTAATCTCACGCTGCTCGCAAAAATCAGCGTTGCCGCCCATATTTCTTTGCCCGCGCTGCTAACAGATGTAGTAGAAGACAAGCGGTATTTGCAAAGTGACATTGCCGATATTCTGGCGGATTGTTCGCCCGAAAAAGTACGGCTGATCTATGACATTATTCTGCGCATCTCACAATACGACCAGCCATCGTAAACGATTTTTGTCGCGGGCGGTTTTTACACGCCAGGAAAGCGGTGCATGCAAGGCGTATGGATACGCGGGCGGCCAGCCCCCTAAAAAGCCAGCCCCGCCACCGCGTTCGCCAACCCCATAACAGCGCCCAGCAGCGCGCCAAGCCAAACAATCGCCCGCAGCTCCTTCTTCATTACCTGCATGATCAGCGCCTCCACCTCAGCCATGTCAAGCGAGTTGATCTTATCCTCCACGATGCCGCCCAGGTCGAGCGCCTTCAGCGCCGCGGGCAGCCCCTTGCGGATCAAAGCGGCATACCGCTCCATCAGCAAGGCGCGCGTATCGCCCAGCTTTTCGCCGTGCTCACGAACCAGCGTGCCGATGGGCATGTCCAGGCTGTCGGCCGCGGCCGCGCCGATCATACCATTCACCGCTTCGGGGCCGTGCGCAGCCAGCATCTCGCGGATAATCTGGGAAAGCTTGTCCCGCATGGCTGCGGCGCGCTTTTTATCGAGGAATACGCCCAGTATCGCGGCGGCGGATCCGGCCACGCGCTTTTTTGCTTCCGCCACGACCGCCTCGGCCGCTATGTTTTCAATGCCGCTTTCCAGAATCTTTTCCATGATGAAAATGCCTGCGGCGCGCTTTGCCTGCGCCTCAAAGGAGGCGAACGCCTCCTCGCCAAACGCTCCTTCCAGCAGCATGCGCGGCGTGCGCTCCTCCGCGAGCAGGCTTGCCATGACGGCGTCGGCGGCGGCGCCAATTTTTTCAAGCATCTCCCCGCCCAGCAGCGCGCCCTCCAGCACCTCCCTGCTGAGCAGTTCCTCATCCAGCACGTCGCGGATAGAGGCCGCCAGGCGGGGCCGCTCCTTTGGGATCAGGCCGGGGGTAAAAGGCACGCGCCGGCCGAAAAGACGAAGCTCCCTGTGCGGGCGAAACATCATACGCACAGCGATGTCATTGGTGATATACCCAATTATGCCGCCCACGGCCGGGCCTATGAGCCATTGCCATTGCATGAACATTCCTCCCCCGCGGGGGATATTGTACACCGCGGCGCGCGCTTTTACATTAGATTTTAAAAAGAATTGGCGAAGAGAAGGAAAGTGATGGCGGGCGGGCGAAAAAAGGATATCATAACGGGGGGATATCCACACCCTTAGAAAGGGATACGGCACGATGGATTTGTTTGACATTATCGGCCCCGTGATGATCGGGCCTTCCAGTTCACACACGGCTGGCGCGGCGCGCATTGGCCGTTTGGTGCGGCGCATGCTCGGCGAGCCGCTCTCCGCCGCGGCCATCGCCTTTCACGGCTCATTCGCCAAAACATGGAAAGGGCACGGCACGGACCGCGCGGTAATCGGCGGCCTGATGGACATGGACGTGGACGACACGCGCCTGCGCGACAGCCTTGCCCTCGCGGCGGAAGAAGGCTTACGGTACACGTTCACCACCGTAAACCTGCAGGGCGCGCACCCCAACACGATGATCATCGACGCCATAGGGCAGAGCGGCAAGTCGCTCCGCGCTCAGGCCGCGTCCGTCGGCGGCGGCCGCGTGCGCATACAGTCCCTGGATAGGCTGGAAGTCAATTTTACGGGGGAAGACAACACGCTCCTCATCCGCCACCGGGACGCGCCCGGCGCCATCGCGCAGGTGACTGGCCTGCTCGCGCTGGCTGGCGTAAATATCGCCACGATGCGCGTCTTCCGTGAGGAAGAGGGCGGCAACGCCGTCATGGTGCTGGAGCTGGACGCGCTGCCGGATGCGGAGACGGTGAACGCCCTCACGCACCTGCGCGGCGTCAAGGCGGTTACACTTTTCGAAAAGAGGTGACGCGCGTGCGAATCGACGGCTCGATGCGCGATTTGGTGGAGGCGGCGGGCAGCGGATCCATCGCGGCTGTCGCGAAAAGGGAGCAGGCTGCCCGAAACCATCTGGAAGAAATCATAGTGGCGGAGCGTATGCACAATGTGCTCAGCGTTATGCGCGAATCGGTGGAGGAGGGCCTCAGGCCCGACCTTCGCTCCGTAACGGGCATGGTGGGCGGGCAGGCCGCATTGCTCAGCCGCCACGCGCCAAACGCCATGGGCGGCCCTGTGCTCGGCAGGGCGATTGCCAGGGCAATGGCCGTCGCGGAGTGCAACGCGTGCATGGGCAAAATCGTCGCCGCGCCGACGGCCGGCGCCTGCGGCATCCTGCCCGCGTCCCTGCTGACGATGCAGGAAGAGCGGGGCTATACGGACGCCCAGGTTGTGGACGCGCTGTTTACCGCCGCCGCGGTGGGCCGCGTGATCGCCGGCCGCGCGAGCATTTCCGGCGCGGAGGGCGGGTGCCAGGCGGAGTGCGGAACCGCCGCCGCGATGACGGCCGCCGCGCTGGCGGAGCTTCAAGGCGGCACGCCGGCCATGGCGTCGGACGCGTGCGCGTTCGCGGTCATGAATAGCTTGGGGCTGGTATGCGACCCTGTGGGCGGGCTCGTGGAAGTGCCGTGCGTCTACCGCAACGTGGCGGGCGTGGCGCTGGCGCTGACCGCCGCGGACATGGCGCTGGCCGGCATCGTGTCGCCGCTGAACGCGGATGAGGTCATTGACGCGATGAAGGCTGTCGGCGACGCGATGCCCGCGGGGCTGCGCGAGACGGGGGAAGGCGGATGCGCCGCGTGCGCCGGCGGGGGGGCGCGCCGTACGCGTCCGCAGGCGTAGAA
>WRGP01000037.1 GCA_009787135.1 Bacillota bacterium
GTTCGCCGCAAGCCAGGCCTGCCATAATCGTCGGCATATCGCCGCCCACAGCGTGAATGGCTCCGTCAGCGGCCTTCACGGATAAATATAGGCAAGCCGCCTCGTCCGCCTCTATCACGGTTACCACCGGCGGATCATCCCTGTATATATTCGCGAAGTACCCCTGCACCGCGCCGGCCAGCGACCCCACGCCCGCTTGCACAAAGATATGCGTAGGCCGCCTGCCAAGCTGTTCCGCGGCCTCGGCCGCCATGGTACCATACCCCTGCATGATCCACGTGGGGATTTCTTTATATCCCTCCCACGCGGTATCCTGCACGATCACGCCGCCAGGCGTCTTCTGGGCGGCGGCGCCGGCAATGCGCACGCATTCGTCATAATTGGCGTTCTCTATGGTTACGGCGGCCCCTTCCGCACGGATGTTGTCAAACCGCACCCTGCTGGACCCCTTGGGCATATACACCACAGCCTTCTGGCCCAGCTGTCTGGCTGTCCAGGCGACCCCGCGCCCGTGGTTGCCGTCCGTGGCCGTAAAAAACGTCGCCTGGCCCAAACGTTCCCATAGGCTGGCGCTTGTAAGGCGCGCGTAATCCACCCGGTCCATGTTCTCCCCCGCAAGCTTGGCGATATACCGCGCCACCGCGTACGAGCCCCCGAGCACTTTAAACGCGTTCAGGCCAAACCGGAAGCTTTCATCTTTTATGTACACGCCGCCGAGCCCGAACCGTTCCGCCAGGCCACGCAAGTTCGCCAGCGGCGTCGGCGCGTATTGGGGGAAGCTCTGATGGAACCTGGCCGCCCGCTCCACCTTCTCCGGCGCCATCAGCGAACAAAACGCGTCGTCCGTTCGCGTCATGCGGTTGCCCGTCCATTCAATGTCATACATCCGTCTTCGCCTCCTTGGCGTCAAAATAGGAATAGAGCGTATATTTTGAGATGCCAAAAAATTTGGATACCTTATCGCTCGATCGCGTGATCAGGAACGCGCCGGCGTCACTTAAGAATTGTACGGCGCGCATCTTTTCTTCCTTTGTCATCAGAGCCGCCGGCCTGCCCACCAGTTTCACCGATTGCTCAATGAGCTGGTCCAGCAGTTCGTTTACGTTCATGGGGATCCTGGTCGCCTGTTCCCGCACCTCGCCGGCGCCGTTGACCAGCGTCCGGACCGTCCGCTCGACCGCCAGCAGCCGGCTTATGTCATGATTAATGGAAAAGACCCCTATGGCCTTTCCTTCTTTATTCTTGATAAAGATGGTGCTGGACCGAAGAATCCTGCCGTCGCTCGTCTTGGTGTAATAATTGAGGCGATCCTCCATCTCTCCGCTCTGGAGCGCCTCCAGCACTACCTGCGAAGGCCCGTCCCCCACCTTGCGGCCCGTGACATGGCCGTTTTCAATCGCCACAATCGTGCTCTCACGCGTCTCTTCGCTCAGATCGTGCAGCACAACCTCCACGTCGCCGCCGAACTGCCTCGTAAGCCCCCGCGCCAAGCGCCTGAGCAAGTCCATACTCTCTATATCATCCATGCCGCCTCTCTCCCCGCTCATGGTTGCGTTTTGGTTTTATCATAACACAAAAACACCCGGATGCAATACGAAATCAAAATATATTTTAGGACGTTCAAAAAATATTTAGCTGTGTGGTTGCATTCCATTTTTATGCATGTTACACTACCTTTACCGGAAAATGAAAGGACGCGCGCCACATGAACGACCGTATGTCTCCACTCCCCTTTTGCGACTTGATGGACTGGGCGCTGGCGGATCCAAACGCGCTCTTTGGCGTGCCCTGCGCGTTTCGCGCGGACGCCGGCAAAACGATCCCGCTCTTTGGCGCGTTCGTGGAGCTTCCCTTCGGCCCCGCCGCGGGCCCGCATACCCAGCTCGCGCAGAATATCATCGCGGCCTACGCGGCCGGGGCGCGTTTCTTTGAGCTAAAAACCGTCCAGACGCTGGACGGCGAAGACCTCCCCGTCGAAAAGCCGTGCATTGACGCCGCGGACGAGGGCTATAACGTCGAGTGGTCCACGGAACTGACCGTGCCGCAGGCCATGGCCGAATATATCAAGGCCTGGTTTGCCATCACGCTCCTCTCCCGCGAGCTGTCCCTGGGCGGTCCCACGGGCTTTATTTTTAACATGAGCGTGGGCTATGACCTTGCGGGCATCGCGTCTGCCAAGATCGACGCGTTCATCGAAGGCCTGAAGAACGCCGGCGCCACGCCCGTCTTTCAAGCGTGCGCCGCCTGGGCAAGGGCGAACCTCCGCCGCTTCCAGCGGGTGGACGCGGCCTACATCGACAGCCTTTCCCCACATATCTGTAATTCCATCACCGTATCCACGCTGCACGGATGCCCCCCGGATGAGATTGAGCGCATCGCCGCCTATCTGCTTATCGAGAAAGGGCTTCACACCTTTGTCAAGTGTAACCCAACCCTGCTGGGGTATGATTTCGCGCGTGAACGGCTGGACGCGCTGGGCTATGACTATCTCGCCTTTGACGGCCATCACTTCCGGCATGATTTGCGGTATGAGGACGCGGTGCCCATGTTCCGCCGCCTGCTTGCGCTGGCGGAAAGCCGCGGCCTTACCTTTGGCGTGAAGCTGACGAATACCTTCCCTGTCAAGACCGTGCGGGGCGGGCTGCCCGGGGGGGAGATGTACATGTCCGGACGCCCGCTGTTCGCGCTGGCCACGGCGCTGGCCTTCAAGCTCTCGCGCTCGTTCGATGGGCGCCTTCGCGTGTCGTACTCCGGCGGCGCGGACGCGCACAACATTGCCGCGCTGTTTCAGGCGGGCGTGTACCCCGTCACGGTGGCCACCACGCTGCTCAAGCCGGGCGGCTACCAGCGACTGACGCAAATGGCGTCCCTGATATCCGCTCTCCCATACGAACCCTTCTCCGGCGCGGACGCCGCAGCCATCGCGCGCGTCGCGGAGCGGGTTAGCGTGGATCCATACTACCAAAAACCCATCAAGCCCTTGCCAAGCCGTAAAAATGGCCGCAAGGCGCCTTTGCTGCGCTGCGCTACCGCGCCCTGCCAAGGCGGCTGCCCCATCGGCCAGGACGTGCCCGCCTACCTGCGCCTTGCCGGGGAGGGGCGCTATCTGGACGCCTTGCGCGTCATCGTCGCGAAGAACCCGCTCCCGTCCATCACCGGCACGCTTTGCGGCCATCGCTGTGGGGACCGGTGCCGCCGCAATTTCTACGAGGAAACCGTGCACATCCGCGGCGTCAAGCGGCTCGTGGCCGAGCGGGCCATGGCCGAGCTTCTGGCGGAAACGACGCCGCCTAAGCCGTCGGGCGCGAAGGTGGCCGTGGTAGGCG
>WRGP01000038.1 GCA_009787135.1 Bacillota bacterium
AGGAAAGGAAGCGGCGCCAGGGCGATATCCCGTCAAAACGCCCCGGGCGGAAAACCCCGCCGCGCCGGACAGGCAGCCAAGGCCCGGGCAGGGCGCGCCCGGAGGACGGCGCTTCGTGCCCGCGCCCGTTGTCCGCCCGCCTATGGAAGGCGAGGAGGCGATGCCGCGCGAGAATATTCTGATAGGGCGCAACCCCATCCGCGAGGCGATTAAGTCTGGCCGGGATATGGAAAGGCTGCTGGTCGCGCGGGGGGATTTGTCCGGCTCCGCGCGGGAAATTGTATCCATGGCGCGGGAAAACCGTATCGTCGTGCAGGCGGTGGAGCGTTCCCGCCTGGATGAGATCGCGCCAAACCATCAGGGCATGATCGCGTTCGCGTCAGCGTTCCGCTACGCGCGGGTGGAGGACATGCTGGCGCTTGCCAGGGAACGCGGGGAGGATCCGCTGCTTGTGGTGCTGGACGGGGTGAGCGACCCGCACAACCTGGGCGCGATCATCCGCAGCGCGGAGTGCGCGGGCAGTCACGGCGTCATTGTGCCGGAGCGGCGCGCCGTGGGCCTGACGCCGGCAGCGGTCAAAGCGTCTGCGGGCGCGATGGAGTATTTGCCGGTGGCGCGCGTGGGCAATCTGACCCGCCTGATCGTTGCGCTAAAGGAGAAGGGACTTTGGGTGGCCGCGGCGGATATGGGCGGAGAGCCGTACGCCGGCGTAAGCCTCACGGGCCCGCTTGCCGTCGTGGTCGGCGCGGAGGGCGGCGGCGTATCGCGGCTGGTTTTAGAGCACTGTGACCTGCGGCTGGCGCTGCCCATACGCGGCAGGATCGATTCGCTCAACGCGTCTGTGGCAGCGGGCGTGCTGCTGTATGAGATACGGCGGCAGCGCGATGCGATAAAAAAATGAAAAGGGGACAATAAAACGCGCGGCGCGCGTCTAATAAGCGATATGATGGAAAAAGCGAGGCAGAGGGATAATTTGGCGGAAGAGGATCGTTTCGCCCATAGGACGGACGAGGACATTTGCCAGCTGGCGCAGCAGGCGGACGGGTATGCGCTTGAATACCTGCTCAACCGCTATAAGAACTTTGTCCGCTCCAGGGCACGGTCGTATTTTCTCATCGGCGCCGACCATGAAGATATCGTGCAGGAGGGCATGATCGGGCTATACAAGGCTATACGGGACTTTAAGCAGGACAAGCTGGCGTCGTTCCGCGCCTTTGCGGAGCTGTGCGTTACGCGGCAGATTATCACCGCCATCAAGACGGCCACGCGGCAAAAGCATATCCCGCTCAATTCCTATGTATCGCTGAATAAGCCGATTTTTGACGAGGAGTCTGACAGAACGCTGCTGGATGTTATCAGCGAAGGCCGCATTTCCAATCCGGAGGACCTGCTCATTGGCCAAGAGGATTTGATGAGCATCGAAAGCCGCATCGGCGAGATGCTCTCGGATCTGGAATGGGAGGTTTTGACCGCGTATTTGGATGGACGCTCCTATCAAGAGATCGCCGCGGATTTGGGCAGACACGTCAAGTCTATCGACAACGCCCTCCAGCGCGTGAAGCGGAAGATGGAAAAGTTGCTCGCGGCAAAGAATTAGGGCGAAATTTCCTATAAATATTGCTTGACAAAAAAAGGGTACTTCGATACAATAACCATCGTATGACAAGCGGCATGTCCTATGCGTTTGCGGGCGTGCGGGTGTAACTCAATGGCAGAGTGCCAGCTTCCCAAGCTGGTTACGTGGGTTCGATTCCCATCACCCGCTCCAAAACCCCGTTGAAGCTAGTCGCATGGCGCACAATCAAAAGGAGGAGAAACATACCCATGGCGAAGCAAAAATTCGAGCGGACCAAGCCGCACGTCAACATCGGAACGATTGGGCACGTTGACCACGGCAAAACGACATTGACAGCGGCGATCACGATGGTGCTGGCCAAGGCCGGCAACGCGACGGTCATGAAGTATGACGAAATTGACAAGGCTCCGGAGGAGAAGGCGCGCGGAATCACCATTAACACCGCGCACGTGGAATATCAGACAGACGCGCGGCACTACGCGCACGTAGACTGCCCCGGCCATGCGGACTATGTCAAAAACATGATCACGGGCGCCGCGCAGATGGACGGCGCGATTCTGGTCGTCTCGGCGCCGGACGGCCCGATGCCGCAGACGCGCGAGCACATCGTGCTGGCAAGGCAGGTCGGCGTACCCTATATCGTGGTATTCCTCAACAAGACGGACCAGATGGACGATCCGGAGCTGTTGGAACTGGTAGAGATGGAAATCCGCGATCTGCTCAGTGTGTATGAATTCCCCGGGGATGACATTCCGATCATCCGCGGCTCAGCGCTCAAGGCCATGGAATACATGCTAAACGACGGCGCGGACCCGAAGGGCACCCCGGCGTGCCAGTGCATCTATCAGTTGATGGACGCGGTGGACAACTACATCCCCTCGCCGGAGCGCGATATCGATAAGCCGTTCCTGATGCCGGTGGAAGATGTATTCTCCATCACAGGCCGCGGCACGGTGGCCACGGGGCGCGTGGAGCGCGGCGTGGTCAAGGTATCGGACAACGTGGAGATCGTCGGGCTAACGGAAACGCGCAAGACGGTCGTCACGGGCGTGGAGATGTTCCGCAAGCTGCTCGACCAGGCGGAAGCCGGAGACAACATCGGCGTGTTGCTGCGCGGCGTGCAGCGCACGGAGATTGAGCGCGGGCAGGTGCTTGCCAAGCCGGGCTCAATCCTTCCGCACGTGCATTACATGGGCGAGGTATACGTGCTGACAAAGGAAGAGGGAGGCCGTCACACGCCGTTCTTCAACGGATACAGGCCTCAGTTTTATTTCAGAACCACGGACGTGACGGGCAACATCAAGCTGCCGGACGGCGTGGAGATGGTTATGCCCGGCGACAACGTGCAGATGGAGTGCACGCTGATCACGCCGATCGCCATAGAAGAAGGCCTGCGCTTCGCCATTCGCGAGGGCGGCCGCACGGTGGGCTCCGGCGTTGTGACCCAGGTGCTGGCGGACTGAGGGCTATGGGGAAACAGAAATGGGGCTGCCGCATTGGAGATCCGTGCGGCAGCCCCATTTTCTTTCATGCGTGCGCTTGTTGATGGTATATGTGCTTACTCCCGCAAGCGTTACCCAAGTCCTTTTTCTTTTCCCTATTTTATCATCATGTCATATTTCCCCCAGCACATCCTCCCGGAGGATTTGCACAAACCGTTCCGGTTCCTCAAAAAGCGGGCTGTGCGCGGAGTTTTCAAACGTGTAGAACCGCTTGAGGGGAGCTTCCAACATTTCAAAATACTTCAGCGCCTCCGCGTAGGAAACCTGGT
>WRGP01000039.1 GCA_009787135.1 Bacillota bacterium
CCCGCGCGTTCGGTGCCCATGTGGCGCACGGGGCACGGCACCAGCCGGATGTTATGGCGGGAAGCTTCATAGCGCAGTTCATCCACCTTAGTGTCGCTGCGGCCATGAACGACATCCGGCGCGCCAAACTTCATATATATCGCGTCCGCGTGCGCGATCAGCCGCTCCGCCTCCCCGGGGGAAACGTAGTCCGCGATATGGCCCCCTACCTCCGCGGACAGCGACAGCTTGCCGTCGGAAAACGCGCCGGCACCGGCCCAGCCGTGGACAATGGCGCACGGATCGCAGCCCAGGCACTTCCCGCTCTCGCGCATGGGGCATTTGCGGTTTTCGATGGCCCTGCCCAGGTCCACAATCAACGGCCGCGCGGCCGGCTCCCTGTCGGTCAGCTCCAGCGCCGTGAAGATACCCGCCGGGCCCGCGCCAATAATGATAACGTCATATTGTTTATTTAGCATGTTCCCAGCCCCGTTTCCAAATATTTGATCTCGCCAGGGGTCAGCGTAAAGGTCTCCGCCTCAAAAGCTTCCTCCAGCTGCCAAGGGCTTGAAAAGGAGCTGAGCACGCAGGCGTTCAGGCCGCGGTCACGCGCGTAGGCGGCGGTGAGGGCCCCAAAGCTCCTGCCGAGCTTCCCGGACAGCCTCTCAAGCCGCGCGAGCCGGCGATAGTTTTCAGGCAGCGGGTCATAGAATTTTTGAGGGCTTGGCTTTGGCTCCCTGCCCGCCGCGCGCGCCGCAAACCAGCCGCGCGCCTGCGCGCCAAAGCACATCAGCGGAAGCCGGCTCTCCCGATACCAGCCAAATTCCACGTCGTTCATGACGATGTGCGTCAAATCCCCGGACATGGCGGACGTGGTCAGCGCCAGGCCGCCGAGCAGCTGCGAGCAGCGGATGGGCTCAAAGCCGTTTTCCAGCGCGAATTGATTGGCCTGTATAATCCTGCCGACGGTCCAGTTGGACACGCCGACCGCGCGGGCCTTGCCCTTCGCAACCAAGCCGGACAGCGCCGGCACAATCCGCTCCACGGGGATGCGTATATCGTCGCGGTGCAGCAGGTGCAGATCGGAGTGCGCGATGCCCATGAACGAAAGGGACTCGTCAAGGTCCCGCTCGATCTCCTCCGGCGTGAGCCGGGTGGTGATCCACGAGGATGGCGCGTTATGGCTCCCCTTGGTGACAATGACGATGTCGTCACGCTCCACTTTGCGGCTCCGCATCCACTCGCCCATGGCCCTGTCCGAGCCGCCGTCATGGTACATGCGCGCGGAATCGAACGTGTCTCCGCCCAGCTCCCGATAGCGGTCCATGATGGCAAACGCCCCCGCCTGGGCGTCCGGATCCCCGCGCCTGCACTCGCCCAGCGCGAGCCAGCTAAGTTCCAAGCCATCGGCGATCTTAATTTTCTTCATGCGCAGTATACCTCACTTTCATCAGCGTCAGCCCGTGCGCGGGCGCGGTAAAGCCCAAATCGAGGCGGTTCCCCGACCGGAGCGCCGCGGCCAGGGCATCCGGCGGCAGCTTGCCCATGCCAATGTAAATCAGCGACCCGGCGAGAATACGCACCATATTATAGAGGAAGCTTCGCCCGCTCACCGTCAGCTCGATCAGCTCCCCATCCCGGCGCAGGCCGGCCTCCGTTATCTCCCGCACCGTGCTTTTTGCCTCGCAGCCGGCAGCCGCGAAGGCGCGAAAATCATGCTCCCCCAGAACATCCCGGCCGGCGTTTCGCATCAGCGCCGCGTCGAGCGTGGGAATCACGTGCGCGCGCTGATGCCGGTACAGGGCGGAGGCATGCGGGCTGTTATGAATCTGATAGCGGTATGTCTTTCCCCTGGCGCCATAGCGCGCGTGAAAGTCTGGCGCGGCAAGGCGGGCATCCACGACGCGGACATCATCCGGCAGGCGCGTATTGAGCGCGAAGCTGAATTTCTCCGCCGGGATGGATGAGCGGGTGTCAAAATGCGCCGCCTGACCGAGCGCGTGCACGCCCGCGTCCGTCCGGCTCGCGCCCGTGACGGCGGCCGCCTCCCCGGTCAGCGACAAAAGCGCCCTTTCAAGGGCGGCCTGCACGCTGGGCGCGTTGAGCTGCCGCTGCCAGCCCGCGTAGGCCGTGCCGTCGTAGGAAACCGTCAGCATGATCCGCCTGCTTTCCCTCATAGCAGGATGCCCTCCAGAACGATCAGCGCGATGTAGGCTGTCATCACCCCCGCCGCGATGAGGTCCGCAGCCGTCAGCCGCATCACGCGCATGCGCGTGCGCCCTTCGCCCCCATGATAGCAGCGCGCTTCCATGGCCATGGCCAAGTCGCCCGCGCGCCGGAACGCGCTGACGAACAGCGGCACCAAAAGGGGCACCATGGCCTTGGCGCGCCGGAGCAGGTTACCGCTTTCAAAATCCGCGCCGCGCGCGCTCTGCGCCTTCATGATCTTGTCGGTCTCCTCCAGCAGCGTGGGAATCATGCGAAGCGCAATCGTCATCATCATCGCCAGCTCATGGGCGGGGAATTTTACCGCCCGCAGCGGGGACAACAGCCGCTCCAGCGCGTCCGTCAGCGCGATAGGCGAAGTCGTCAGCGTCAAAAGAGAGGTGCCCAGCACCAGAAAAACAAGCCTGAGCGAGTAAAAAACCGCGCCGCTCAGCCCCGACCAGGTCGCGCGGATGAACCACACCTGAAACATGACGTCCTCTCCGCCGCTCATGAACAGGTTGTAGATGGCTGTAAACAGGATGATAACGCGCAGCGGCTTGAGCCCGCGCGCCAAATAGCGCGGCGGAATGCGGGCCATGCGGGCGCAGACATATACCAGCGCCGCGGTAAGCGCATACCCCACGAAACCCTTCACCAGAAAGACGCCGATGATATACGCGAGCGTCAGCAGGGTCTTATTGCGGGGGTCCAGGCGGTGAATGGACGAATCGCCCGGCAAATATTGCCCCAGCGTAATGTTCTGCATCATCGCGGCGCCTCCACGAATGGCAATCCGCCCTCTTTGAGCCGCCCGGCAAGCCAATCGCGAAGCGCCGGCATTTGATAGAACTCCGCCGGCACCATAACCCCCCTCGCGCGAAGCGCGTCCGCGAGCCGGACGGCGGCGGGCACATCCAGGCCCATGCCCAGCAGGGCCTCGCCCTGGGCAAAGACATCGGCCGGCGCGCCAAACATGGCAATCTCTCCGTGGTTCATCACGCCAACGCGGGTGGCGAGCCGTGCGATATCCTCCATGCTGTGCGACACCATCACCACGGTAACGCCCTCCGCGTGTAACTGCTGTATCAGCGTCAAAATATCCGCGCGGCCGGCCGGGTCAAGCCCGGCTGTCGGCTCGTCTAAAATGAGCGTGCCGGGCCGCATGGCCAGCACCCCCGCGATGGC
>WRGP01000040.1 GCA_009787135.1 Bacillota bacterium
GCGGGGGCTGTCATGCCACTTTTCCGGCGCGGAGGCGCAGGCGCTTCGGCTGCTGGAGGCGGGTGCGCCGCAGGAGGAAATCGCGGCGGAGGTGTTTGACTGCGTGGCCAGGACGGCCGCGCGCCTGCTTGTGAACGCCAGCGAAGGGACCGGCCTCACGGACGCGCTGCTGGGCGGCGGCGTCGCCTCGTCCGCGCTGCTCCGTGAGCGCATCCGCGGCCGCGTTCGAAAGCGTAGGCGGGGCCTGCGCCTTCACTTCGCCAGGCCGGAGTTGGCGGGGGATAATGCCGTGGGCGCGGCGTTTCTTGGAGCGGAACGGGGGGAACGCTAGGGGTACCGGTCGGGGCTTTTATATTGTCGCGGCGATATGCAGAGTATACGCAATTGCGCCCTATGCGGCGCCGCTCTGTATGAAAATCAACCGCCGCCTTCCCAAAGCAAAAGGAGGATGGTCTATGGCGGCTGTCATTTTAGATGGAAAAGCGGCGGCGGCGGAGTTGCGGGCGGAGCTTGCGGAGAGGTGCGCGGCGCTTGCGGCGCGCGGCGTCATTCCCTGCCTGGCGGTCATCCTCGTCGGCGAGGATCCCGCCAGCCAGATCTATGTGCGCAACAAAAAGCGGGCCTGTGAGCAGGCCGGCGTCCGGTTTATTGAAATCCTCATGCCGACGGATACGGAGCAGGCGGTGCTGGATCAAAAAATCCTGGCGCTGAACGCGGACCCGGAGGTAGACGGCATTCTGGTGCAGTCTCCGCTGCCGGAAGGGCTTGACGAGCGGCGCGTGCTTGCGCTGATTGATCCGAAAAAGGACGTGGACGGGTTCCATGTCAGCAATATGGGCGCGCTGGCGACGGGCGGCCGGGGCATTGTGCCCGGCACGCCGGAGGGCTGTATGGAGCTCATCCGCCGCGCGGGCGTCACGCTTGACGGCAAGGAGGCCGTCGTGGTCGGGCGGTCCAATCTCGCGGGCAAGCCCATGGCGCTGCTTTTGCTGCAGGCAAACGCCACGGTGACGGTCTGCCACTCCCGTACAAAGAACCTTGCGGAACATACGCGCCGCGCGGATGTGCTGGTCGTGGCGATACGGCAGCCGAAAATGATCACGGGCGGCATGGTCAAGCCCGGCGCTATCGTCATTGACATAGGCATCAACCGCTTGGAGAACCGCAAGGTGGTTGGGGATGTAGACTTCGATTCCGCCCGTGAGGTGGCGGGCTATCTGACGCCCGTGCCGGGCGGCGTGGGGCCGATGACAATCGCCATGCTGCTAAAGCATACGATTGCGGCCGCGGAGGCGAGGGCGTAAGTTGCACGAGAGAATTTTAACGGTCACACAGCTGAACGAGTACGTGCGCAGGACGCTGGCGTCCGACCCGATGCTAAAAGGCGTAAAGCTGCGCGGGGAGATCAGCAACTTCAAGCGCCACAGCGCGGGCCACCTGTACTTTTCGCTCAAGGATGAGGAGGCGCGCGTTGCCTGCGTGATGTTCCGTTCCTCGGCCGTGGGCCTGCGTTTTATGCCGCGCGACGGCATGCGCGTGGTGGCGGCCGGCAGCGCGGCGCTGTATCCGGCGGCGGGCCAGTATCAGTTTTATGTGGACGGTATGCGAGATGACGGCGTAGGGGAATTATATGCAGCGTTCGAGCGGCTGAAAAACGCGCTGCAGGCCGAGGGGCTGTTTGACGCGGCCTTGAAAAAGCCTCTTCCGCTGCTGCCCGCAGGCGTTGGCATTGTGACCTCGCCGACAGGCGTGGTACTGCACGACATCAAACAGGTGGCCCGGCGGCGGCACCCCGGCGTACAGCTGATCCTGAAGCCCTCCCCGGTGCAGGGCGAGGGCGCGGCGGAGGAGATCGCGGCCGCCATTGCCGTGCTGGACAGCCGCCCGGACGTGGACGTGATCATCGTCGGGCGCGGCGGCGGATCGCTGGAGGAGCTGTGGGCCTTCAATGAGGAAACGGTCGCCCGGGCCATCTTCGCCTGCAAGACGCCCGTGGTCAGCGCCGTGGGCCATGAGACGGACTTTTCGATCGCCGATTTTGTGGCGGATGTGCGCGCGGCCACGCCTTCTCAGGCGGCGGAGATTGTGATCCCAAGGCTCGACGAGCTGGAGGAAACGCTGGAGGGCCTGCGCCGCCGGCTAAACCGGGCGCAGGCGCAGCGGATGGCTTTATTAAGGCACAGGCTAAACGGCTTGCTCCTTGCGTTGCAGGCGCGGCAGCCTATAAGGCGCGTTCAGCAGCAGCGGGCCGCCATGGACGCGCTCTTGGGGATTTTGGCCGCCCGCGCGGAGAGCAGGGTGGCCGCTGAGCGAATGCGGCTGGACGCGCTGCGCGGCAAGCTGGACGCGCTCTCCCCCGGCAGGGTGCTGGCGCGCGGGTATGCCTTGGTAACGGCGGAGGACGGCCGGCTTTTGACGGACGCTCATCGCGCGTCACCGGGCGATTGCTTGCGCGTACGGCTGGCGCGGGGCGCGTTGGGAGCGAAGGTGACGGAGGTGTATGGTGATGGCAAAGAAAAAGCCGGCGATTGATTTTGAGAAGGGCCTCGCGGCGCTGGAAAAGCTCGTGGAAACGCTGGAGGGAGAAATGCCGCTGGAAGACGCCTTGCGGGCTTATGAAGAAGGCGTAAGGCTCCATGCCGCCCTGGCCGCGCTGCTGGACGAGAGCGAGAAGCGGCTCAAAACCCTCGCGTGCGCGGAGGCGGATGCATGACGTTTGATTGCCAATACGCGGCGTATCGGGATGCCCTCGAAGCCGCGCTCGCACGGTATTTGGACGCGTCCGGCGCGCCGGAGCCCCTCCTTGGCGCGATGCGCTACAGCCTGCTTGCCGGGGGCAAACGCCTGCGGCCCGTGCTGCTTTTGGCGGCCTGCGAGATGGGCGGCGGCGACCTTGAGGCGGCGATGCCCTTTGCCTGCGGGCTGGAGATGATCCACGCGTATTCGCTTATCCATGACGATTTGCCAGCCATGGACAACGACGATTTGCGGCGCGGCAAGCCCACGAACCACAAGGTGTTTGGCGAGGGCATGGCGGTGCTGGCGGGCGACGGGCTTCTCTCGCTGGCATTTGCGGTCATGCTGGACGCGGCGGAGACACCCGCGGCCGTGGACGCGGCGCGGCAAATCGCGCGGGCGGCGGGCGTGGCGGGCATGGTAGGGGGCCAGTGCGCAGATATCGCGTGCGGGGCGGAGAAGCGCGGCGGCGCGGACGAGCTTATGTACATTCACCGGCACAAGACAGCCGGCCTGTTCACCGGCGGGGTGTGCGCGGGTCTTACGCTGGCCGGCGCTCAGCCCATTCTGCTGGAGGCCGGGGCGGCGTACGCGGCGGCGCTGGGTTTGGCGTTTCAGATCCGTGACGACCTGCTCGATATTGAAGGGAACGCGGCGGTATTGGGCAAGGCCACGGGGATGGACGCTTCGGCGGGCAAGCTTACATGGCCCG
>WRGP01000041.1 GCA_009787135.1 Bacillota bacterium
GGCCGTGGTGCTGGACGAGCCGCCGGAGCCGGAGGAGGCCGTCGTCTTCCTGACAGCGGGCGGCCAGCTCCGCCGCATGCACCCCCGCTTCTTTGAGAAGCTTGGCGAGCCGGAGGACGAGAAGGACAGGCCTGGGAAGGTGTTTACAACCCTCTCGGACGCCACGCTGTACTTCTTCACCGACCGGGGCAGCTGCTATCCGCTGGCCGTGTCCGCGCTGCCGGAGACAAACAGGCCCAAGGACCGCGGCATGCTGCTCAGCGGCGTGTTGGCAGGGCTTGAGACGGGGGAAAGCGCGGTGCGCGTCCTGTGCCTGAGGCCTGAGGAGCTTAGCGCGCTGGGCGAACTGCTCTTCCTGACCGCGAACGGCATGGTCAAACGGACAGAAGCGCTCGCTTATGCCGTGCGCAAGGCCAAATTTGCCGCCATCAACCTAAAGGACGACGACACGCTGCTGGATGTGCAGCCCATAACGCACCCCTCCCTGGTGCTCGTCTCTTGCGAGGGCATGGTCATCCATTTCCCCATGGATCAGATCTCTCCCATGGGCCGCACCACCGCCGGCGTGCGCGGCATGGCGCTGGAGCCGGGCGACAGCCTCGCGTTCGCGTTTCAAACTGTGCCGGACGAGGGCGAACTACTGCTTGTCAGCGACCATGGCTACGCGAAGAAGGCCCTGCTCTTTGACTTTGAAAAGCAAAACCGCGCGGGCAAAGGCCTCAAGGGCTTTACCTTTCAAAAGAACGGGAACAACGGCACGCGGATCGCGGGCGCGCTGTACGTGCGCGAGCCGTATCGGTTTATCATCCGGCAAAAGGTAAGCCCGCCGACCACCTTTTCCACCGAAGACGTACACATTGAGGCGCGCGCGGGCAAGGGGCGCATGTATGTTATGGCTTTGATGGATGACACGGTGGTGTGTGTGGAACCGGAAGGGAACGCGTGAAGGGGGTGCTTTCCAAGGGGCTCCGCCCCCTGGCATTCCTGCCGCATGGAGCGCCGAAATGACAAAGATATGTTTTACGCTTATCCGGAGCCAGCGCAAAACCCTCGCGATTGAAATCACGAAGGCGCTGGACGTCGTCGTCCGCGCGCCGGCCCGTATGGCAAAGCGGGATATCGACCGGCTTGTCACGGAGCGTGCCGGGTGGATTGAAGAAAACCTTGAGAAAATGCGGGCGCGGGCCAACGCGCGGCCTCCGCTGACCGACGCGGACATCGAAGCCCTCAAGCGGCGCGCCCGGGAGGTGCTTCCGGCGCGCGTTAGGCATTACGCGCCGCTGCTGGGCCAAATGCCCTCGGGCATCAGGATCACTTCCGCCGCCACGCGCTTTGGCAGCTGCAGCGCGCAAAACAGCCTGTGCTTTTCCTATCACCTGCTGCGCTACCCCATGGAGGCCGTTGACTATGTTGTCGTTCATGAGCTGGCGCACATCGCGCACAAAAACCACGGCCCGGCGTTCTACGCGCTGATCGCCGCCGTGCTGCCGGACTATCGGGCGCGGCGCGCGCTGCTGCGGGTTTGATATCATTTCGCGGGGAGAAAAATTATTATGAAGGGCCATTGGGTTTTTCACAGCCTCATTCTACAGGCATATACTGGATAAGTATGAAAGCATCGCCACGGCGAATCTCCCCTATTTTTTATTTTGTACCGCATATGCCGCGTTTTACCGTTTACCTTTGTCGAAACATGTGTTAAAATGCGTCATATATATTGCCGCGGAGTAGCATGGAAGGGGTCGTTGCATTGAATATCGCAATCATTGGGTATGGCGTGGTGGGTGGCGGCGTATACGCGCTGCTAAGGGACGGCGCGTTGGGTATCTATGTCCGCCGTGTTATGGATTTGCTGCCGATTGCGGGCCTTGAGGATGGCCTGTTCACCGACAACATTGCGGATATTATCAGCGATCCCGCGATTGATTGCGTCGTGGAGGCGGTCGGCGGGTTGCATCCCGCGCTGAGCCATGTCACAGCCGCGCTTCGGGCGGGCAAGCATGTCGTCACCTCCAACAAGGAACTCATCAGCCACGCCCTCGCGCCGCTGAAGGAGGGCGCGGCCATGCACCGCGCGCAGCTCCGCTTCAGCGCCAGCGTCGGCGGCGGCGTGCCGTGGCTGCATAACCTGCTCCGCCAGAAGCGGGGGGATACGCTCCTCTCCGTGCACGGCATCGTCAATGGAACGACCAACTATATCCTCGACGCCATGGGCAACGGCATGGACCTAAGCGCCGCGCTGAAGGACGCGCAGCGCATGGGGTATTCCGAAGCCGATGCCTCCGCGGACTTGGACGGCTTGGACACCAAGCGCAAATGCGCCATTTCCGCGGCGCTCGCCTTTGACGCCATTGTGGAGGCGGACAGCGTCCCAACGCTGGGCATCTCCGCCGTCCGTAAGATCGATATCGATACCTTCGCCCAGCATGGCCTTACCTGCAAGCTGATGATGTACGCCGAGCGGGGGGATGCCAGCCTGTGCGCCTACGTGGAGCCATCGCTGCTGGCGCGCGACACGCTGGCGGCACATACCCCCGCGCACTATAACTGCATCACGCTCTGCGGCGTGCAAAGCGGCGCGCTTTCCTTCTTTGGCCAGGGCGCCGGGCGCCATCCCACCGCGGAGAACATCGTGCAGGATCTGCTCGATATCGCCACGCATGCCACCTATAAAGATCCTTTTCTCAAGCCCGTGCCCGTGGACAACGATATGGAGCGGCACCCCTATTACATCCGCACCAGCCGCAAAGAACTGCTTTCCGGCATTGACGGGGAGGATTGGAACGGCGCGCTTTTGACCAAGCCTATGGCCGTCACCGCCCTGCACGCGCTGGCAAAGGCAATACGCGAAAAGGATCCGGACGCCTTCTTTGCGGGCGTGCCGGGGTATGATGAATTATGCCATGAGCGATCGGGAAAAGTTTGAGGGCTTTGCGCAGGGCCTCCTAAAGCAGGCGCATCTGGGCCCAGACGGCTATAGCCCTCCTCCACGATACCTAAAAGCAAATCTCGCCGCCCGGCGGACCGTTCGGGAAGCCCGCCGTTAACCCGGCGTGGACTGCCCGGCGGAGTTCATGCCCGCCGCGCCCTTTCCGCCTGACCGCGCCATGGCCTTGTCGCCATACCGCTTTCCGCCGAACGCCAGCCGGGACGCGCCGTTTGTGTAGCGGAATTTAAGCACGCGCAGCATTCTGAGCAGCGTCAGACGGTTGCGGGTACAGGGCGCCAGTTCCAGCATCTTGGGAATTTTTTGTTCCGTTATGCCGATTTCCGCGGTTGAACTGACCGCGCCCGCGCTCCGAAGCGCGTCCTTGAGCGCCGTCACGTCCGGCATTTCCCGAATGATCCGGCGGATGGATTCCCACTTGGCGATGAACCTGCGCATATCGACTTGTTCAAGCACATCCGGCGTGTTTTCCGCCGCGAGCGCCGCGCCTGTGGTCTTGCCGAATTGCTGGGCGAGCCATGCCCTTTCCAGAGGCTT
>WRGP01000042.1 GCA_009787135.1 Bacillota bacterium
CGACCGATAAGGATATATGGAAAGGGCCGGGCGTCGGGTTTGACGCGTACACAAGCCGTGACCTGATCCACTGGCTGGGTCCCCTGCCTGTGTTCAGGCCGCCGGAAGGCTTTTGGGGGCAAAGGAACTTTTGGGCGCCCGAGGTGGTCTTATACCGCGGCGCGTTCTATATGTTCGCCTCCTTTGCCGGCGACGGCTTTCTGCGGGGCACCGCGGTCCTGCGTGCGGAGCATCCGGCGGGCCCGTTTTTGCCTTGGAGCAACGGCGCGGTTACGCCCCCGCGATGGATGTGTCTGGACGGGACGCTCTATATTGACGACGAAAAGAAGCCGTGGATCGTATTTTGCCATGAGTGGGTGCAGATCGGCGACGGCGCCGTGTGCGCCGCGCGGCTTGCGGACGATTTATCCCGCGCGGTCTCAGAGCCGGTAACATTATTTTTCTCCTCGAACGCGCCATGGAGCCGCAAAGCTTTTTCGCCAAGCAACAGCGTAGAGGGGTTCGTGACCGATGGCTGCTTCGCGCACCGGACGGGCGGCGGCAAGCTTCTTCTGTTATGGTCGTGCGTCGGCGAAAAAGGCTACTGCCTGGGGTACGCGGTTTCTGAATCGGGCGGCATACCGGGCCCTTGGCGGCAGGCCGACGCTCCGTTGTTTGACGGCGACGGAGGCCATGGCATGCTCTTTGGCGGATATAGCGGCAAACTGACGCTGGCCCTGCACAAGCCCAACACAACGCCGCTTGAACGCGCGGTTTTCATCCCGCTGAACGAAACCGAGGACGGCCTTACGATCGCCCCTGAAGGCGGAATGGGCGGGGATGCGGCGAATTGACAGAACGCTCGCCAGTTTTATAGCAATTGTTACGCACATTATGTTTATACCGCACGGTGTTCCTTCAAGAGAAGCCATCGCTTTACAATATCCTCCAATCCTTTTTGAACGGGTTTCCCATTCTCAAGAAGGGACGAATGATCCCCGTTTTTCACAAAAGACGCCATACCCTTTTGGTTTGCTAAAAACCAGATTCCCCAATTTTCAAAGTTCCATTCATCTGAATAGTTGCTGCACTCATAGTCGACATAGTAAAGAACGCCTTGCCGTTCCATAAAGTTTGTAGGAAAGTAATCAATATTTACATGGTTCGAATACAATTTTTCACACATTTCAAATATCTGAATAATGTGGTTAGTATTCACCTGATGATCCGCCGCGATTTGCGCAAGGGTGCCGCCGGGTATATATTCTTTGATCAAAAACTGTCCTTCTTGGCTGGAAAAGAGAAGTTTAGGCATGGGTATACCCAAATCGCATAGGGTTTTATAGTCTCTCAATTCGCTATTTAGTTTATTCTCTTCAAACTGGAAATAATCACACGGCTCATAATGGATTTGCTTTACGGCCACGGCAGTATCGCGTGTTTTCGCAAGGTAAGTATACCCGCCCTTTCCTTTTGCGATCAATTTGATTATCTCGTACTTTTCTCCATTTGCAATGATCGTTTGACCTTCCATTTATTCTCACCTTTCTTAAATAATCCGCGATATACTGCATTGCCCCGGCTTTCGCCGTCAGGGTAAATGCGGACCCTATTTGCGATGATTACTATAACACGTGCCCATACGCATATCAAAGGGGTTTTGAAAAAGCATTGGCTGAAAATTTGAAAAAACCGGGATGGCCGGGCAGGCAGCCTGCTACCGCCTGCGCAACAGCGTATGCAAATACGATATACGGACCATGATTTCAACGGGCACCACTTCCTGATTGTATCGTGTGAAAAAAGTTTAACATTTTATCATGGAGCGCATCGGCAAGCGCCTGATGTCAAAGATAAGATTTTGCGAAACCTTTACTTTTTTATGATAATCAGTCGCCAGCTTTTGACAAAGGACCCCGCGGCTCTAGCGGTTGTGGATAACTTACCCGGCTACCGCTACATTTCGGGCATTCGCACATCAGTTCGCGTGCCCTTCCAAAGTTTACAAAACCTATGCGAAGCCTTGAAATAAGGGGATATTTTTGCTATCATGAATGTATTGCCTATTGGCGCGGGACGGCGCGTATATAGATAAAATGCGGATAACTGTACTGTCACCGCGCGGAATGTTTCGCGCAGGCGAGGAGGCTTACGGGATGAATGAGACCGCGATTTGGAAGAAAGCCTGCGAATTCATGCGCGAGGGTCTCAACGAGGTATCCTATGACACGTGGATTGATCCGGCATTGAAGCCCGCCGGGATTCTGGAAGATGTTTTTTATCTGTACGCGATCACTGATTTCAACCGCACCATCGCGGCCAGCCGCTATGAGCTCTATATCACCAATGCCGTCAAGCAAGCGTCAGGACAATCTTTTTTGGTAAAGATTATCTCCGCGCAGGAGGCGGGAACCCTCTTTCCCAAGGGGTCAAACGCCATGCCGCGCCAGGGCGCTCCCTATGCGCTCAATCCCAAATACACATTTGGCACGTTCGTTGTGGGCAACTCCAACCGTTTCGCGCACGCGGCCGCGCTGGCTGTCGCCGAGGCGCCCGCGGAAGCATACAACCCGCTGTTCATCTACGGGGGGGTGGGGCTTGGCAAGACGCATTTAATGCACGCGGTCGGCCATTTCATCTGCGAGCAATACCCGGAAAAAAAGCTGCTGTATATCAGCAGCGAGAACTTTACCAACGAGCTCATTGCCGCCATTCAAAGCAATAAAAACGCTGAATTCCGCGAGCGCTTCCGCAGCGTGGACGTGCTTATGGTGGACGATATCCAGTTCATGGCGGGGCGTGATTCCACGCAGGAAGAGTTTTTTCATACGTTTAACACGCTCCACTCCGCGGGCAAGCAAATCGTTATTTCCAGCGACAGGCCGCCCAAGGAAATCATGCGCCTGGAGGACCGGCTCGTCTCCCGCTTTGAATGGGGTTTGATCGCGGACATTCAAAAGCCGGACGTGGAGACGCGCATCGCGATTCTGCGCAAGAAAGCTGACAGCGAGCAGATCGTTATCGACGACGAGGTGCTTAAAATCATAGCGGGGCGCGTTGATTCCAACATCCGCGAGCTGGAGGGCTCCCTCACGCGCGTGATCGCGTATACCTCCCTCACGCAAAAGCCGGCGACCGCCGAGCTCGTCGAGGAGGCGCTGCGCGATATTTTGGCCGTGAAGGATCAAAAGCGCATTACCTGCGAGCTGATCCAGCAGGCCGTAGCGGATTATTACAACATTTCCACGGTGGACATGCGCGCCAAGCGGCGCAACCGGGAGGTCAGCGTGCCGCGCCAGGTAGCCATGTTTCTCACGCGGGAAATGACGGAACTGTCGCTCACGCAGATTGGCACGGCCTTTAACAGGGATCATACGACCGTCATCCATGCCTGTGATAAGATTGGGGAGGACGCCCGCGCAAGCCAGGCCATGGTAAGCATCCTGGAAGATTTGCGCCACGCCGTTCGGAATAAGTAGACGCTATGCAGAGAAAAAGCGGAGCCGCCGGACAGCGGCAATATGTCAAGAGCGGCTTGCCGGG
>WRGP01000043.1 GCA_009787135.1 Bacillota bacterium
GGCCAGTACCTGTGGCAGCCTTCTATTAAAGAAGCGACCCCCGACACCATTCTCAGCCGCCGGCTCTACACCTCGACCTATGTGCCGGAGATCGCGGCGGGCAAAAAGACCATCGCCTTTGGCGACTTCAAGTATTATTGGATCGCCGACCGCGAGGGGCGTGTATTCAAGCGGCTGAACGAACTTTACGCTGCCAACGGGCAGGTAGGTTTCATGTGTACCCAGCGCGTGGACGGCAAGCTGACCCTGCCGGAAGCCATCAAGGTTTTACAGCAGAAAGCATCGTAGGAACGGAGGCGGCGGCATGAACACAATCACAAAACTTCTGCCGAAGGTCAAGGCAAACCTCATATTGGAGCATGACGCGGACGACGCCTTTTTAAAGGGCTTCATCCGCGCCGCCGTTTCCTATGCCGAGAGCTATCAGCACCTTGACGAGGGTTACTATGACGACAACGATATGCCGCCCACCACGACCCAGGCGGTGATCATGCTGTCGTCCCACTTTTACGAAAGCAGGGACGGCAGCACGGCTGGCTTCTTCGCCGATAACGTACAGGCGGGGCAACAAGTGTGGAACGCCGTCCATACGCTGCTCCGGCTGGATCGGAGATGGAACGTATGAGCTACGGCAAGATAAATTCCTTTATAGAAATCGTCACGGCGACGCCAACCAAGGATGCGGAGGGCTTTGCCGTAACAGACGATACCGTTCTCGCCAACGTCCGGGCGTACTTCGAGCCGAAAAACAGCACAGAGAAATGGAGCAACCGGGCAGTGTTCGCCGAAGCATCGGCGCTGTTCCGCTTCCGCGCTATCCCCGGTCTAAAAATTGAAACGTCCCACGTTGTCGTTTGCGGCGGGCAGCGGTACAACATCCTATCCGTGGAGGACGTGCGCGGGCGCGGGATGTACATTGAGGTGACCGCAAAGGCGCAGAAACCCTCTGTGGGGTGAGCGGCAGTGGCTAAAGCGGATTTTAAGATGCCGGACGACTTCCTGCGGAAAATCTCAGCCCTGGGCGAACGCACGGACGAGATCGTCCCCCGCGTCCTGGAAAAAGGCGGCGAGGCTATGCTGAAAAAGGTCAAGGCGAACCTGCGGACGGTCATCGGCAAGACAAAATACCCCTCCCGCGCCACCGGCGAACTGGTGAACGCGCTGGGCGTTTCCGGCGCCCGCATGGATCGGGAGGGCAATTACAACGTCAAGGTAGGTTTCGCCGAACCCCGGCGGGACGGTGAGTCCAACGCCAAGCTCGCCAACATCATTGAATACGGCAAACAAGGCCAGCCGCCGCGCCCATTTCTCAAGCCCGCCAAGTCGGCGGCAAAACCGGAGTGCGTCCAGACCATGATCGACGCGCTGCAAAAGGAGGTGGATGGGATCTGAGCATTTTAACGGAGCTAACCAGCCTGCTAAACGGGCTTCAAATCCCGGTGGAAACCGGCGTATTCAGCCGAAAAGCCCCGGACGAATATGTCGTAGTCACACCGCTGGCAGACACTTACCCCGTCCACGCCGACAACCAGCCCCAAGCGGAGATACAGGAGGCGCGGCTATCCCTGTTTTCCAAAGGCAACTATTTAAATAGAAAGAAACAGATAATAAAGGCTTTGCTGGACGCTGATTTCACTGTCACATCCCGGCTCTTCGTGGGATGCGAGGACGACACGGGATATTTTCATATCGCGATAGACATCGCAAAATCATACGAATTGGAGGAATAAATCGTATGGCAACGATTGGACTTGACCGGCTCTATTACGCGCCGATCACCGAAGCGCTCGCGACGGGCGAGGAAACCTATGGCACCCCCGTCATGCTGGCCAAGGCCATCTCCGCCGAGCTCTCGGTGGAACTGGCGGAAGCCACCCTCTACGCCGACGATGGGCCGAGCGAGGTGGTCAAAGAATTCAAGGGCGGAAAGCTGGCACTGGGTGTGGACGACATCGGGCGGGCGGCGGCCGAAAAGCTCACCGGCGCTACAGCCGACAGCAAAGGGGTATTGGTATCGGCCAGCGAGGACAGCGGCAGCCCCGTGGCTATCGGCTTCCGCGCCGTCAAAGCGAACGGCAAGTTCCGCTACTTCTGGCGTGCGACTTGTTCACAACTGAAAAGGTTGTGCGCTTGACAGTCGAAAAACAGTCAAGCGAACTGATAATCCAAAGAGTGGAATGATGGGGTAACGCCCTGAAACGCTCTCCCTGATACTCCGACTGGCATTGGCTGTAATGGCTGGTGTCAGAAGCTCGGTGAAGTCGGCGGAAATTTGCCGTAACAACGCGGTAACGCGGTTGACGAAAGCGCGGCAGAGGTGCTGTGTGCAGATGACACGCCGGGGGTCTATAAAACGCTCATGGTAAGAATGTCCATTGGAACGGACTGACGAAAACCGCGAATGTAAGGGTCTAAAAGTAGGCTGTACAGAAATGTACAGATACGAGAAATCGTAGTCGGTGTGGTTGAGTAAATATGCCAGAGATGAAAAACCATATTGCGTTATAGGCGCAATCCAGCCGACAGGCTTAAAGCGGACACCTAAAAGCGTATGCAAAGATAGGATTATCGGAACAAGGAAAGGTAACGGACGTTTAGTTTGCGGACGAAGAACAATAAGCCGCTTAACCGTTGCTGAAAAGTAGTGCTCGAACCTATGATAGCCCAACGAAAAAGGCGGGCAGGAGGAATGGGCACAAGTCGGGGGTAAACCTAATCATCAATCAATCGTAATAAGGATTACGGGTAAGACCAAAAGGGACACTTTCCCAAGAAAGGAGAGTGATGCCTTATGCCAAAAGTTAAGCAAGCAAAAACAGTCTGTGTCGATAATCTGCGTCACGCCGAATATTATGGTATGCAGGCGACTTTTGATAGGTTATACGCCGAAAGTATGAAAGGTGAATGTTTCACCAATCTTATGGATTTAATCCTATCAAGAGAAAATATCCTGTTAGCGTACCGCAACATCAAAACCAACACCGGAAGAAACACGGCGGGAACAGATAAACTCACAATCCGCGATATTGGGCGGCTATCGCCCGAAGAAGTGGTAAACAAGGTGAGGTTTATTGTCACAGGAAGCAGCCACGGCTACCGACCTAAGCCGGTACGGCGAAAAGATATTCCAAAACCCAACGGCTCTACCAGACCCCTTGGTATTCCATGCATATGGGATAGGCTGATACAGCAATGTATCAAACAAATTATGGAGCCGGTCTGCGAGGCGAAATTCAGCAACAATAGCCACGGGTTTCGCCCCAATCGTTCAGTGGAACACGCAACCGCAGCGAGTGAACGGCTTATGCAATGTTCACACTTGCATTATGTGATTGAGTTTGACATCAAGGGATTTTTCGACAATGTGAACCACTCGAAATTGATAAAGCAGATATGGGCAATGGGCATACAGGACAAACATCTCATATGGGTGATAAAGCAAATCCTAAAAGCACCTATTAAAATGCCGGACGGAACGCTGATAAAACCAGATATGGGGACACCGCAAGGTGGTATAATCTCTCCCCTTTTAGCGAATATCGTGTTGAACGAGCTTGACCACTGGGTAGACAGTCAATGGCAGAAAAACCCGGTGATTGAGAAATATCCAAGCCGTAA
>WRGP01000044.1 GCA_009787135.1 Bacillota bacterium
TATCCTCCAGAGGGGTTTCGTGGTCAAACAGCGTCAGCTGCAGCGTGCCGCCCGCCATGCCAAGCCGGCCGGACAGCTGCGGCCTTCTGGGCCGCATATGCCGGAAATCCTCGGAGGCAAACACCTCCGCCACCCTCTGAAGCGCGGCCACGCCCTCCAGCATGAAGCGCAAGATCCCGCGCGAGCCCGAAAGGTATACGCGGCCCTGGCTCACATGAAAGCCCGCCCGCGCCAGCGCGTCGAACACCTCACGCTCCGCGGCCGCGGCCCGTACGAGCAGCACGCCGTCCGCTTCTTCCGCCTTCCCGCGCGTGAACGGATCAATCACCACATCCCCATAGCGGAATTGCACGCGGCAGACGACGCGCTCTCCCTCGCGGTCGATATAGACCGCCGCGTGCAGGCTCTCGCGCCGGACGCGGCCGGCCAATCCTTCCGACAGGCTGACGTCGCACGACAGCTCCAGCTGCGGCATAATTTCCGCGACAACCCGTATCGTTTCCTTTGGCGTAAAGTGAAAAATTGCCTCTCCATTTTCCACATGGCGCAAAAGCACGGCCACACCGCGCCGCTGCCGCGCGGGCAGCTGAATGATCTCCCCTTCGCTTTGGACAAACTCATAGCCGGATGTAACGGCGCGGACATCCTTTGGCATCCGGACCGTCATGGCAAGGCCGCGTCCTTCCTCTTTGAGCAGGCATGTAACCGGCAGGGTGCGGCGGGCTATCGGTCCCATGGGGATGATCTCCTTGCCGTTCATCAGGCGGAAAGGGCGCGCCATCAACAGGCGCAAAACGCGCGCCGCAGCCTTTTCCCCCAGCGGCATGAATTTGCCTTCCTGTGGGGCGCGGTATCCCTGCGCCTCGCACGGACGCTGCGCCGCCTCTATTTCCGCCAGCACGGAAAGGATTTTTTCGTCAATTTTTTCGAAATACATGGCGGCCGGGTCGTACACGAACGCCTTGCCAAACAAAACCCGCTCTGAGCGCTCCTTTGCCCGCAAAAACGATGCCAGGCTGCGGATCACGTACATCCTATCCACGCCAATCCGGAGCGCGATAAACAGCACGCCCTCGTCACTCCGCTCCGGCAGATGCAGGTTAACCTCCATCGTGAGAAGCGTCTCCGGGCTAAGCGGCGGCTCAAACGCGCCAAACAGCGCGGCTATGCGTTCCGTCTCCATGCCAACCCTCCCTTGGAAAAGCGTGAGGTGTATAAAATGTGAACGTGGCGCGTTTTCTAGAGACCGGCTGCCAAATATAGCGTTTTGCCCACGCGCGGGCCTCGATACTTGGCGCGCGGCGCAAACCCGCTCGTTGTTTTATCGTTTGCCGCATTGGAAGTTAGCGCGTGATTCCGAACTGTTAATAATTCTACACGCGGCTTTGGAATCCTTCCCTTTATTTCGGGCAAAATAGCCCGTATAGCCATCGCCTCAGATATAGGAGGAGAGATCAATGCCTCTACAAGCGATTATCATGGCCGGCGGAGAAGGCTCGCGTCTTCGGCCGCTGACGTGTGATACGCCAAAGCCCATGGTGCCCATCCTCGGGCGGCCCGTTTTGGACTACGCGCTGCAGCTGCTCCGGCGGCACGGCCTCACGGAGGTCGGCGTCACGCTGCAATACCTGCCCGAGCGCATCTCACGCCACTTTGGCTCGGGCGCGGAACATGGCGTTTCGCTGCACTACACCCGCGAGCATGAGCCGCTTGGCACCGCGGGCGGCGTGCTCAAGGCCGCTTCCGGCCGGCACGCGCCATCGGGAACCTTTGTGGTGCTGTCCGGCGACGGGCTTACGGACTGTGACCTTGGCCACGCGCTTTCGTTTCACCGGCAAAAGGGCAGCCTCGCCACGCTCGTGCTCTCGCGCGTGCAAAACCCTCTCTCGTACGGCGTGGTGATCGCGGACGAAAACGGCCGCGTGCGCCGCTTTGTGGAAAAGCCCGGCTGGGGCGAGGTATATTCGGACACGGTCAACACCGGCATCTATCTTTTGGAGCCAGCGGCGCTTCCATACATCTGGCCCGACAAGCCGTGCGATTTTGGCAAGGATCTCTTTCCGCTGCTCGTGCGCGAGCAAAAGGACGTGTACGCCTTTGTCTCGGACGCGTATTGGTGCGACATCGGCGATCAGGCGGCCTATGTCCGCAGCCAGGCGGACTTTCTCTCAGGCCGCGTCAAATTGGACGCGGGCCCGCTGGTATCAGATACGGCGCGGGTGGATGATACCGCCAGGATTGACGGTCCCGTCTATTTGGGCGCGGGCAGCCGCATAGGCCCGCACGCGCAGCTGTCCGACGGCGCTGTCATCGGCATGAACGCGTCCGTGGGCGGCCACGCGCGCGTCGCGCGCAGTGTTATCTGGAACGACGCGGTATTGCAGCCGCACGCGCAGCTGCGAGGCACGGTGGTCTGCCGAGGGGCACAGGTGGGCGCCGGCGCCACCCTCTTGGAGGAATCCGCCTTAGGGGACGGCGCCGTGCTCGGCAGCCGGGCTTTGCTGGAGGCCGGAGCCAAGGTTTGGCCCGGCAAGCGGATCGACCCCTGCATGCGCGTGACGGAAAATCTGGTCTGGGATAGCGCCATGCGCCCCGCGCTGTCCGGCGGCAGCGTGGAGGCGCGCGACCCTTCCACCGTCTGCCTGCTGGCCGCGGCCTGGGCGGAGGCTTGCGACGCGTCCGCCATCGCGGCCGCGCATGACGATACCGCGGAAGCGCGGGCGCTGTATGCCGCGGCCGTTGGCGCGCTATCCGCGCAAGGCGTGCGCGTCATCCAGCTCGGCCCGGCAATGCTGCCCGTTTTGCGCCACGCCCAGCGGCTGCTGGACATACCAAACGGGCTTTACGCAAAGGCCAAAAAGCTGTCGCTGACCGTGGCAAAGGGCGGCATCCCGTCCCGCAGCCTTCAGCATAAGGTGGAAACGCTCTTTGTCCGCCAGGATTTCACCCGTCCCTTCTCCCATACCACAATGCATCCGGACACGATTTCAGACGCGGAGGCGCTGTACGTGGGGGGCCTGGCCGCGTCCGTACCCAAAGACGCGTTTGACAAGGTACGGCCCTATATCGCGGTGTTTCCCGAGAACCCCGGCCACGCGGCGCTTGCCTCGCGCGTGCTGCGCGCGGCGGGCATCCGCGGCCGCGTATCCATGGGGCCGCCCCAGGTGGAGCGGTGGGAAACCGGCTTTATCCTTTCTTCCACAGGCGAAGCGGCAAAAGTTTTCGACAGCCAGGGAACGCCGGACAGTGCCAGCCAGCTGCTGGCGGCGTACGACGCGATGGAGGATGGTCATTGGACCGCGCGCGTGGACGCGCCCGCAGCGCTGGATACGATGGCCGCGGCGCGCGGCACGGCCCTGCGCCGCGTCTCCGCGTCGTATGAAGCGTGGGCGGACGCGCTTTTGAAGGATGATACCCGTGCCTTCGATCTGCATTTTGACGGCCTCTACCGCATTGTGCGCATAACGGCAAGGCTCGCCCTTAAGGGCACGACCTTGCGCGGGCTGCTGGCATCGCTGCCGCCCGTGTGCCAGCATATAGAGCGCGTCCCCTGCCCGCTGCCGGAGAGAGGAAGGCTTCTGCGCGCCATCGCGGAATCGGAGGCGCGGGCCGAGCTGAACGGCGG
>WRGP01000045.1 GCA_009787135.1 Bacillota bacterium
CCCCGGCCCGCGCGGCCGCTTCCTCCAAAAAGGCATACCGAGCGCGCCTCGCGGCGTCCTCCAAGCCGCACCGCCAAGCGGCAGCCAGCCGGGGCACATCGCCCTGCCCCATATGGCACAGAATGCCCCGGGCGTCACAGAAGGCTTTCACAAACCGCGCGTCCGCCAGCGAAGCTTCGCCCCGGATACCGTGCTCGTAATGCGCCGCTTCGACACGGGCCCCAAGCGCATCCCGCAACGACCAGAGCAGGCATAGCAACGCCATCGAATCCGCCCCGCCTGACACGGCGGCAAGCACCGTCTCCCCCGCGGAAATCATCGAATGGGTTTGCATCGCGCGAAGCACGCGCCGCGCAAGCGAAGAATCCTCCCTGATCATGTCAGATATTGTACCCGCTTTTACATTTTCGCGCAAGCCAAAAATGCGGATGGGTGTGACAGACGCCATCCACAAAAAAATAATATGCGAACCAAAGAAGAATACTACGAGCAAGTTCTCGAAAACAGAAGATTGGCGGCTGACCTGCGGATTACAAAGTGTCCTTGCCCGAATACCCTGTGTGATTGGCACGGAAAATGTAAAGAGTGTGTCGCGTTACACAGATATCACAACGACCATGTTCCCTTTTGCCTTCAAGCCATTCTCAGCGACAAGGTAAAAGTGTTGGCAGGCGTTGTGGAAATGTTCACCGAAAAAAAAGAACCCACACCCATAGAATACAGGCACTATGTCAAACAGCGCGATAAAAATAAAACGTGAGCCGCCTCTCTTGTGAGCGGGCGTATCGTTTCACCTTTACCCGCTATCAGCATTTGGAGAGTCGCAAAATCCGTCAAAAACCGGCATTGCTTCTTATGAAGCTTCCTCCAGCTTCACCGCCAGCACCGTCATATCATCCAGCGCTTTGCCGCCCCCGCGCTCGTACGCGCGCCTGAGCAGCGTATCGGCAAAGCGCTGCGGCGTCGGCATATGGTCGCCCGAGGCCAGCCCGCCCAGCGCGCGAAGCAGGGACGCCTCCTCGCTGCCAAACGCGTCGAACACGCCGTCGGAGACCATGAGCAGCAGATCGCCGACCTGCATCCTTGTCGTGAGCGTGCGGGGGCGCACCGCGTCCAGAATGCCAAGCGGAAGCGCGTCGCCGCCGATCCGCTTGCACTTCCCCGCGCGCAGCAAGAACGACGGGCACGCGCCCAGCTTTTCCAGCGCGGCCTCGCCGCTGTCCAAATCCACGACGCACAGATCCATGGTGGCGAACATCTCATCGCCTCGGCAGGCTACCAGCAGCCCGTTGACGGTGCGCAGCGCGTCGCCGCGCCCATAACCGGCGCGGAGCGCCTGATGCAGCAGCTTCAGCGCGGCCCGGCTCTCCGCGCGCGCGGCCCGGCCGCTGCCCATGCCGTCGCTGATCGCAAGCACGTGCCGTCCCGCGCCCAGGCGCTCGCTCAGCACGCTGTCCCCGGAGATATCCTCCCCCGCGATAGGTACGCCGGCGCGGCCCACCACCAGCTTCAGGCGCGGCCTTTCCGTAAAAAGCATGGCCTCATGGCGCACCTGCGGATCCAGCAGTTCCATGGAACGGCCCACAGCCGCGCTGAGCGCCGCCTCCAAACGCTCCACCTGCCCCTCCGTGCTGTGCACATTCAGCCAAACATGCAGCTTACCCTCCAGCGTGCATACGGTCAAGCTGTCCGGCCGGCCGCGCAGCGCGGGCATGGCCGCGCAAATGGCCGCGCGGGCCCGGCCGGCGATGGTACAATCCTCCCCGATATGATCCGATAGGGCCTGCAGCGCTCTTGCCTGGCCGCTGAGCTGCTCCAGCGCCCACGCGCGCGCCTCCATGCGCCTCGCGTCCTCCTTTTCTTTTCTCATGCGCGAGGCGACGAGAGCGGATGACAGCGCGTATACCTCCTCCGCGCGGGTACAGCCGTATACGCGGGCCGCCTGCTCCATGTCAAGCGCGTCCGCATTCCCCGCGCAGGCCAGCAGGATGCCGTCCAAAAGCTCCATGGTCTGATCGCGCCGTTCGTCCCAGCAAGCGTTCTGCTGGGCACAGCCCGTGCAAAGGCGACAGGCCAGCAGCTCGACCGGCTGCATATCAGACGCCTGCTCCGTCACCGGGAGCGCCGTGGCCATGTTCGCCATCGCCTCCGCGTGCGCGGCGAGAATATAGGAAGACGCCACCGCGTCCGGCTCCTGCACCGGCGCTTCCATTTCGATTACGGCCCGCATGGCTTCCAGCCATTTGAGGGGCAGAGCGGCGAATATCACTCCGCCCAGCGCGAGCGAAGGCATTGAGGCGATGATCCAATCCATGCCGCCTTGGGCAAACGCGACCAGGGCGCATCCCACAACCCCGCCAATGAGCGGCATAAACCGCTTGCCCCCGCCAAGCGCGCCCGAAAGACCGCCCAGCACGGCCAGCAACATCACCGTGTCAAACGAAGCCCCGCTGAGCATCAGCGCAAGGCCCATCAGAACGCCGGCGGGAAGCGCGAGCCCAGGGCCGGCAGCCCACGCAATGGCAAAAATCGACGCCGCCGCAAGCGCCTCGCCCAGCATGAACACCTCAAAGCGCATCCACATGCCGCCAAGCGCCATCGCCGCAGCCACCAAAAGGCAGCACAGCTTATCATCGTTGGAAAGCGCGTGCCGGGGCGCGCTAAGCGCCAGCAGCGAGCGGACATACACGGGGGTCAGGATGCCCGCCACGGCCGCGCCGGACAGGCAGACAATCAGCATATCCGCGCGCCGCGCGGCAAAGGGAAACGGCAAGAGCATCGCCGCGCCCGTCGCCACGGCCACCTTCCACGGCCGCCAGTTCCATCCCGTGCGAACCGTCACGCTCAGCATGGCAATGGCCAGGAGCTGCCAGCCATTCACCCACGTGATCGGCTCCCACCTGAGGAGAAGGCCTAGGCTACAACCGATTAGCGCGGGCAGCATAGGTTTTTGCAAAAGCAGCAACGCCGCCGCCAGCGGCACCGCAAAGGGCATCGCGCCGCCCGGCAGCGCCGCCTGGGAAAGCAGCAGGGAGACAAGCGCCGTCAGCGCGCTTTGCGCGTTTACCTGTGATGCGACAACTTGCGCAATGCCTCCGGCCACCTCTATTGGCCCGTTACTGTATCCAATGCCGGACCATGCGTACTTGGAATGTTGCGCCATGCAAGCCACCACCACTCCCTATGATGGACAAGTATAGCGTTTTCATGGCCTGTCGATGTGTTGAAATTCGCCGCGAACTTTGGCGTGCATTCGACAAATTCATTCCATTCACGCCAGGGTTTCTGTCCTTGACAACAGACCCTGATAGTCTCCCCAATCCAAAAACGCGCCGCCGCCATGGACGCATCGGGCGGCCGCCGCCGCCGTGCCGCACCGCAGCGCGGCATCCAAAGAAAACCCCCGCATAAACCCATATAACAGCCCGGCCACCATGGCGTCGCCCGCGCCCGTTGTCGTGCGGACCTTGACCTCCATCGCGGGCGCTTCACACACCGCGCCTTCCATGACGGCTATCGCGCCGCGGCTTCCCATGGACACCACCACGCAGGCCGCGCCCCGTGAGCGCAGTGCCCTGGCCGCGGCCAGAATGTCCTCGCGCGACCGAAGGGACCGGCCGGCCGCCTGCTCCAGCTCGGTAAGGTTTGGCTTGACCAGCC
>WRGP01000046.1 GCA_009787135.1 Bacillota bacterium
CCGCCAGCCGGTTCTGGCTGTTGTGGCGCGGGTTGCCGTTGAAAATCTCTATGCCGTCAATCTGCGGCGGGCTCGCGGGCAGCATTTTAGGGCGGAACGGGTGCGCCTGATAGACAAGCCAGCCGTTTGCCTTCGCCATCTCATGAAAAGCGTGCAGGCCCGTGTCACATACATCGTCCGGCAGGGCCGCGATCTCCCCCTCTTCCATGCCGTAGACGAGAAAGTCCTCTATTTTGTCCTTGAACCGGATCTCAGCGCCCGGCAGCACCACCATGCCGCGCGCCTCGCCGGCAGCCCTTGCCTTCCGGTAGCCCGCAAGGAATTCTTCACGCCGCGCGGGGCTTGTGCACCGCCCCGGCACATAATGATCGGTAATAACAGCCGCGCCGTACCCCAGCCGATGCAGCGCGACGATTCCCTCCTCCGCGAAAAGCTTTCCACATGGGCTGACTTCTTTTGTGTGTACATGCGCTTCCAGCAGTACACGCTCGGTCACATAAACACATCCTTTAGCGAAAATTGCGCGGCAGGGGCGTGGGGCTTTGGCAGCCCGCGGGCGGTCCTTACATCCGCGATCCCTTCCGCTTGTTTCCGATATTGCCGCGCAAACGGATTGCGCTATAGCGCATCCCTCATTCCATGGTTGATATAAAACCCCAAGATGTCCACAACGCGCTGGTTTTTGCCGCCCCGCGTGACGATGATGTCCGCGTAGTCGATATAGTTTCGAATCCACCTCTCAAACATCGGCTTGACGGTCGTCACATATTGGTGCGCCACGCCCTCCACACTGCGCTTGCGTTCCAGAATGTCGCGCTGCACGCGCCTGAGCAGGCAGATATCCGGATCCACATTGATGAATATCTTGAAATCCATAAGCGCCCGCGCCTTGGGATCATGGAACACGTGGATGCCCTCCACAATCAACACGTCCGCCGGCTTAATCATCTGGTCCGTATCCGCCCGCCTGTGAATCGTAAAATCATAGGCCTTGCGCCGCACCGCTTCCCCGGCGATGAGCGTTTTCATATCCTCGTAGAACAGGTCATGCTCAAAAATGCCCGGCTCGTCATAGTTGAGTTTCTCCCGCTCCGCAAAGTTCAGGTCCGGATGGTCGCGGTAATACGCGTCCTGGTTGAGCATAACGCACCGGCCCGCAATCTTCCCCGCCAGTTCCTCGGCAAGCGTGGACTTTCCGCTTCCGCTCGCCCCGCAAATCCCAATGGTCAGCATGGTAAAACACCTCTTATCCGCCGGCTTAGCCATCCCATCCGTCTTTTGCCGCTGCCGCAAATTTTTCATACGCATGCATTTTACTACAGGGACACTTGGATGACAAGCCCAAGACAAACACATCCACAAACGGATCATAGGGCGGAATGTGACGACAAACCTCAACCCTTGAAAAAAACCTATTTTGGGGTATAATAAAGAAAATAAAGGATATCATCATCCGCAAGGAGGCGCCCCTATGCACATAGCCTTTGGCAGCGACCATGCCGCCGCGTTCCTCAAGTCCGAGCTCATGGCGTACGCCGAGTCGCTGGGGCATACCTGCCATGACTGCGGCGGCCGGCAGAACGAGCCAAACGATTACCCGATCTACGCGGCAAGGGCCGCGAGATTGGTGCTGGACGGCGCGTGCGAGCTGGGCGTCGTCGTATGCGGCACGGGCGTAGGCGTATCGCTGGCGGCCAATAAAATTTCCGGTATCCGCTGCGCGCTGTGCGGCGACTGCTACACAGCCAAGATGACAAGGGCCCATAACGACGCCAACATGCTGGCGATGGGCAGCCGCGTGATCGGGGCGGAGCTGGCCAAGATGATCCTTACCTTCTTTTTGGAGACGCCCTTTGAAGGCGGCCGCCATCAGCGGCGCGTGAATATGATCGCGGACCTTGAGCGCGGGCATTCCCTCGAATAGAAGCTTTAACAGCCCCCATACTACAATTTCCACCTATAAATTATTGCCTCGCTTTTTGCCATGTGTTCCGCCCCCTTCGCATAGACTGGCACAAAATGCCCGGTTGCGGAGGAGGTTTTCTCATGCGGGAATATATTGAGCTGCGCGTGCTAAAGACAGCCGAGTACATTGCGGAGAACATGGTAACGGTGCGCGAAGCCGCCAAGGCGTTCGGCGTGAGCAAGTCGACTGTGCACAAGGACATGCACGAGCGGCTCAAAGAGCTGGATAGATCCCTCTTTGACGATGTGCGGCAAGTGCTCAACCTCAACAAGGCGGAGCGTCATTTGCGCGGCGGCCATGCCACGCGAGAAAAATACAAACATGTCGAATTTATAAAAAATATGTCAAAAAAATAAATTTTTGTTAAAGAAGGATTTTATTGTCTTGTGTAGAAAGTAATAATTCAAGGGTGTATGTCCGTTTTATACAGGAGAGGTGAATCGCATGTTAGGGCGGGAGGACATTGGTATTGATTTGGGCACCGCCTCGGTGTTGGTGTACATCAAGGGCCGGGGCGTAGTCCTTCGCGAGCCGGCCATGGTCGCCGTGGACCGCAACACGCGAAATATCCTTGCCGTGGGTGAGGACGCAAAACGCATGCAGGGGCGAACCCCCTCGCATGTCGTGACCATCCGGCCTCTCCGGGATGGCTCGATCAACGATTTTGATATCACGGAGCGGATGCTTCGCTTTTTTCTCCATAAGGTCATCGGGCGGCGGATGCTCTTCCGCCCCCGCGCGACCGTCTGCGTGCCCAGCGGCGTGACGGATGTGGAAAAGCGCTCTGTCATTGAGGCCATGCTCGACGCCGGCGCGCGGCGCACGCAGCTGATGGATTCCTGTATCGCGGCCGCCCTTGGCGCGGGGCTGGACGTAGCCGGCCCTTACGGCAGCATGATTGTCGATATCGGCGGCGGCGTGACGGATATCTCCGTCGTATCGCTGGAGCGCGCCATTGTGCGCGGCACCACCAAAGTGGCGGGCGATCAGTTTGATGAGACCATCATCAAATACCTGCGCCGCAAGCACAACCTGATGGTGGGCGAGCGCACCGCGGAGGAGTTGAAGCTGACGATCGGCGCGGCCATACGCCGTACCGAAAAGCTGTATATGGATGTCACGGGGCGCAACCTCGTCACCGGCCTGCCAAAGACTTTGCGCGTGCACTCCGATGAAATATACGAGGCCCTGGAAGAGCCTGTCCAGGCCCTGGTGGAGCAGGTGCACGCCGTGCTGGAGCGCACACCGCCGGAACTGGCCGCCGACATATTCGATCATGGCATCACGCTCCTTGGCGCCGGTTCGCAGCTTTTCGGCCTGGCGGAATCGCTTTCAAGACAACTCAAGGTTCGCTGCCGCGTTACGGAGGATCCGCAGGCGTGCGTCGCCATGGGCACGGGACGCGCCATGGAAAGTGAGGATACCTACAGCAGGGCGATGTTTGACGCCCGGCAGCTTAAGGGGTATATGAGCGCGTAGGCAAACCGCAAACAAGGTCTAGCGGACTGCCGAGATAAATCATTGATAAGCGATGATGCCCTTTGCCCCGCGGAACCCAAACCCCATATGGATATGCACCGGCGCGCTATATTCCCTTCAAAACATCCTCCCGGAGGATTTGCACAAACCGCTCCGGTTCCTCAAAAAGCGGGCCGTGCGCGGAGTTTTCAAACGTGTAGAACCGCTTGAGGGGAGCTTCCAACATTTCAAAATACTTCAGCGCCTCCGCGTAGGAAACCTGGT
>WRGP01000047.1 GCA_009787135.1 Bacillota bacterium
CGCCCCGCCATGCTGATAGGCCGCAATGGCCGCGTCCATATCACCCACGCCCAGCAGCAGGACGACGGCCTGCGCGCCCCGGGCCGAGACGGCGACCGGCGCGCGCAAGATGCCGCAGGGCATTTCATCCCGCCCGGGATCGAGGCGGGCAAAGCGCATGCCAAGCGGGTCCTCCATGCCCCCTTCGCCAAAGAAGCTCGCGCCGCTCAAGGAGGCCTCGGCCTGCCGTCCCGGCATGGTCCAAAAGGCTTTTGTCTCAAAAGCCGGGCTTGCCGCCAGCACTGTTCCTCCCGATGCCGTGCAGCGCACCTGGTTCGCGTCTTGCCACAGGGATCCCAGCAGCCAGCGTACCGCCCCCGTGACCGTGACCTGCCTGGGCGCGTCGCTTGGGTTTTGCATTTCCAACAGGAAGCATTTCACCGGCATCTGCGCGTCAACGAACACGGTAAGCGTCAGCGCAAGGCCAAGCGCCTTGCTTTCAAAGCGGGTAAACCCAAACCCATGCGTGACCAGCGCCGCGTTCATGGGGCTGACAAACTGGCCGTTTTCCTCATCGCGCACCCATAGCGCCTCGCAGCGCTGGTCGCGCACCGGGTCGGAGGAAAACGCCGTGAGGCGGCGCATACGGCTGTTTTGATACCATGTGAACCCGGCGCCGCGCTCCGTTATCACCGCGCCGAAATCCGGATTGGCCAGCACGTTGCACCAGGGTGCGGGCGGTTCACGGTAAATTGTGTACGCGCCGTCCGCGCCAAAGCCACCGTAGCCGTTGTCAAAGGCCAGGCTGCCCGGCGCGGCCGCTTTGGCGCCGGGCCAAATCTTTTTTTGCGGCCAGCCATGCCTCAAAACGGGCAAAGCCCGGCGCCTGGCCAGAAGCTGCGCGGCCAGGCTTCCCTCCCCCCCGCGCAATTCAATGGCCGCGTGGGCGGAAAGCGCCTGCAAGACGCCATGTCCGGCATGCGCGTCAAGGAGGTGAACCCCCGCCGCCTGGCCGATGAGGTCGCGGGAAGACCCGCTGGCCACAAGCGCGTGCAGCGCGTCATGAACCGGGCGATGATAGCCGCCCTCCTGTTCGTTCAGCAGCGCCAAGTCGCTCCACAGCCCCATGGCGCGCAGATAGGCGTGGGCCTTGAGCGCCGCGCGCGCCAGCGGCATGTGCGCCTCGTCCGAGACGCGCGCCAATATGACCGGGAGCTCGCCTGAAATGGAAAAGGGCCAAAGGCAGCTTCGGTTCTCCCTGGGCCAGGTTTGCGCCGGAAAGGGACACAGCAGCCAGGACGCCAGCCGCTGCGCCGTCAGCTGCGCGGCGGCGTCCAGCCCCAAATATTTCGCCGTGACCTCAACCTGCGTCTGGGATAATTCCAGCGCGCGGAGCACGTGGTCGCGGCTGGCGTATTGCGATACCAACGCGTCCGCTTTTTCCTCATTTTGTACGGCGGCCGTCACAAACCAGACGCAAGCCATGTTTCCGGCCTCCACCATTACCGGCAGCCGCAGGCTCATGCAGGGGTCGAGCACAGCGCCTGTTTCCCCATCCGCGGCGCTATACGGGGCCGCAAGCGCTAGCGGATGGTCCAGCCTTTCGCCGCGGCCCAGAAAGGCCATGCGCGAGGTCTCCAGCCGGGCTATCGCGGCTGTGTCCGCGCCCACGGCATGCACGAGCAGCGGATAGGCTTCCGCTTGTTTTTGGGGCCTGCGCCATGCCACGGCGGAGGTATCCGTCAGGCGTTTCGTCTCCACGGAAAGGTTGGAAAAAGCGGGATGGGATTCGTCCGCCGCCTGTGTGGACAGGCACACCTCAAAGAAGCTGGCCACCTCCATCTCAACATCCCGGCCGGGCGCGGCCCGCAGCCGGAGCAGGTGCATGGCCGCCCCGTCCAGCGGAGAGACAAAGCAGATAAGCTCCGCCTTTAGGCCGCCATGTGTCCTGCAATACGTGGCCCTGCTCCGGTCAAACCATACGTCGCCGTCTTTCTGCATGCGCAGCACTTCTCCATCGGGAAAGCGAAGGTAATACTGCGGCCCGCCCTCATACAGGGGATCCAGCCGCCGCCTTGTCAGCAGCAGCCCGTTGTGCGAGATATACCCGCTGCCTCGGGCGTCGCAGGCCATGGTGGTACCGCCGCCAAAGAGAATTTGCGCCTCGGCGGGGAACTCCCGCGCCCCGGCATGGCGGGGCGGCAGTTCCTCCTGCTTACGGGCATATTCGGGCTTGCGCGATGTAACCGCGCCGCGCAGCATGGCGCGCGTGGGCTTGCGTTCCTCCAGCAGCAGAGCATACGCTTCGGCCTGCGGAAGGCTATGGAAATGCCGCGTGAGCGCGCCGCCTGAGAGCAGGTTGCAGATGGACGCGAGCACCATGCCCTGGTGGTGCGCCATATGGCTTCGCACAATGGCGTATTCTTTTCCTTTCGCAAGGCGTTCCGGCTCGTAGTCCACGGCCTCATAAAAACCCAAGTCGCCCAGCCAGCCCATGCTGGCCATCGTTTGCAGGTTTTCGGCAGCCTCGCGCGGCAGCACGCCAAGGGCCAGCGCGGAAGCGTACGGCGCGATAACACGGCTCAGGCGCGCGGTGCGCAGCGCCAGGCTTGGCAGGCCAAAGGCGCGGTATTGATACGAAAGCGTGGGGTCAAAGGCATAATAGCCTGATTCAGACACGCCCCACGGGCCGCCGCCCATCGCGCGCGCCTGCTCCCGCGCGGCGTGCAGAGGCGTATCACCCAGCAGGGTTCCATGCGGGCTTTTGAGGAACAGCATGGGCAGGAGGTATTCGAACATCGTGCCGCTCCATGAGAGCAGCGCCGCCCCATTTGGGGTTTTTGTCATCGCGCGGCCCAGCCGCCGCCAGTGCTTCATGGGGACCTCGCGGCGCATCAGCGCGATGTAGCTCAAAAGGCGCGCCTCGCTGGCCAGCAGGTCGTAGTGCGAACCGCTGGGCACGCCCGTTTCCACGTCTACGCCCACATAGAATAGGCCAACCCGCTCATCGTACAGCCGCGAAAAGTCCATGCCCGCGGCAAGCGCGTCCAGCCTGGCGGGCAGCGGCAGAAGGTTCGCGTCCACCTGTGAAAGGCGGCTGCGGACCGCCTGCGCCGTAAGCAGCAGGCAGCCCGCCAGGTTGCCGCCATCCACGGAGGATATGTACTGGTGCGGCAGGGCCTTGAGCGTGCGCACATCGTACCAGTTGTACAGATGCCCGTGCCATGTATCCATCCGCTCCATGGCGGATACGGTTTTCTCAATGCGGCGCGCCATGGTGTCCGCGTCTAAAATGGCGAGCTCACAGGCTGACACACAGCTTAGCAGGTACATGCCGATATTGGTCGGCGAGGTGCGCGGGGCGATTCCGCGATATGGCTCCAGCTGCAAATTGTCGGGCGGCAGGTGATTCGTCGCGTCGGTCACGGTCTCCTCGAAGAAACGGAACGTGCGGCGCGCAATGTCTTCCAACAACTCCTTTTGCTCCCGCGTGATGGGCCGCGAGGGCGTCTCCTTCGCGTCCAGCCATTTGGCGGTCAGAGGCGCGAGGGCCCAAAAGACGGAAAGCGGCACGGCGCCAAAAAGCCAGGCGGGCGCGTGAAGGGATGCCGCGATGAGCAGAGCCGACGCGCAATAGTTCGGCCAAAAAAGGACGGGGGAAGTGGCGGGGCGCTGCCGCTCAGCCTCCGCGGAGGGAAGCCATTCCAGCAGATGTTTTCGCGAGAAGAGCACGCGCCATAA
>WRGP01000048.1 GCA_009787135.1 Bacillota bacterium
GACGACGAGCCGTTATCGCGGCTCAGTCCAAAGCGTGATAAGGCGCCTGCCCCCATTCCATCGTTTGCCATGCCGGGGGTGGATGCGGAAATGGGGCTTCTTCGCATGGGCGGCGATTGGGACTCCTATCTGTCGGTTCTTCGTTCATACGCCGTGAGCACGCCCACGATTCTTGACAAGCTGCGCGATGTCTCGGCGGAAACGCTTACTTCGTATACCATCAACGTACACGGGCTAAAGAGCTCCAGCGGCAGCATTGGCGCGGAGGATATACGGGAAACCGCCGCGCAATTGGAGAAGCTGGCAAAGACCGGTGATTTGGACGGCGTTACCGCCAGGAACGAAGCTTTTTGCGCGGCCGTGCGGGTTGTCTTAACCGGCATACAAGCCTGGCTTGAGACGCACGACGCGAAATTTGTCAAGGCGCGAAAGCCGGCGCCAGATCCGGACCTTCTGCTCCGGCTGAAAAAATGTTGCGAGGATTATGATATGGACGGCGTGAATCATGCGATAGACGAACTGGAGAGCATGCGGTACGACACAGAAACCTCTTTGGTGATTTGGCTGCGGGAGTGCATTGACGCGATGGAATTTGGGCAGGCGGCGAAACGGCTCGCGGAATATGAGGAGGGATTGGGATGACGATCAAGCGAAGAAAGATTATTGTGGTTGACGACAATCCAACCGATCTGGTTGCCTGCAAAAATATATTGAATCCCTTCTATGAGGTATACCCCGCCCCGTCGGTGGCGAAGCTGCTTGAAATGCTGTCCCGGTTTCTGCCGGACCTGATCCTTCTGGATGTGGTCATGTCCGAGATCGACGGATATGAAACCGCGCGGCTTTTGAAAAACAACAACGCGTATAAGGAAGTGCCCATCATCTTTCTGACCGCCAGAAGCGATACGAAAAGTGAAATATTGGGCCTGGACCTGGGTGCTGTTGATTATATTCATAAGCCTTTTGTGGGGCCGCTGTTTCTCCGCCGCATTGAGATGCATCTCACCCTGATCGATCATAAAAAGGAGCTAGTAGAGCTCAATGAGTCCATGCACAAAATGCTGATGCAGAAGGTGGGACAGCTCTGGCGCCTGCAAAACGCGGTCATGACCATCGTGACGGACCTGGTGGAGACCAGGCACAACGCAACGGGCGGGCATATCTCCCGAACCCAAAAATACCTAAGCTGCCTGGTGAATAAACTCATTGAGGAAAACCTATACGCCGATGAAACCTCCTCCTGGAACCTGGATTATGTACTGCCCTCGGCGCAGCTGCATGACGTGGGCAAGATCGGAATCCCCGATACGATCTTGGACAAGACGGCCAAGCTTACCAAAGATGAATTTGAGGTCATCAAGACCCATGTGCCCATTGGGATGAACGCTATCACACGCATGGAAAAAGCCGCGGAAGATCACAGCTTTTTTCATCACGCCAAAATTTTTGTGGGCACGCATCATGAAAAGTGGAACGGTACGGGCTACCCCAACGGGCTGAAAGAGACGGAGATCCCGCTGGAGGGACGGCTGATGGCCATCGCGGACGTATATGACGCGCTGGTTTCCGTTCGCCCCTATAAGCCCGCGTTTACGCCAAAGAAAGCGGCGTCCATCATCAAAGAAGGCAAAGGGGAGCATTTTGACCCGCAGCTTGTGGATATCTTCAGCATGGTTAGCGATCAATTTGCGGAAATGTCTCAAGAGGACCATGTCTGAGGTTTGATATCCTAAAATCGCGGAATATCTTTTTTGCTTGACAGCCTTTTTACAGTTTGATACAATGTGCTTCGCGTCAAGCGACTCCGTTAGCCCCGGGTCGATTGAAGACAGAGAAGGAAGCGCCTGACCAACGCGGCCTTTGTCCCCTGAAGACTACATGGGAGGAATACACACGTGAAAACGTTTATGGCAAAAGCCGAAACCATCCAGCGCAAGTGGTATGTCGTCGACGCCGAGGGCATGGTGCTGGGGCGCCTTGCCAGCCAGGTGGCGCATATCCTGCGCGGCAAGCATAAGCCTGTCTTTACGCCCCATATGGACGCGGGCGACCACGTCATCGTGATCAACGCCGAAAAAATCGTGCTGACCGGCAAAAAGCTGGATCAGAAGATATACTATCGTCACTCCGGCTACCCGGGCGGGCTGAAGGCGACCGCGTACCGCCGGCTGCTTGAGACAAAGCCGGAATTTGTTATCAAGCACGCCGTCGTGGGCATGCTGCCCAAGGGGCCGCTTGGCCGCAAGATGGCCACCAAGCTGCGCGTCTATGCCGGACCTGCGCATGAACATCAGGCGCAGAAGCCCGAAGCGCTCAAACTATCGTAAAAAAAGCGAGGAGAATGAACATGGCTCAGGTTGCTTATCAGGCCGTAGGACGCCGCAAAAAGGCGGTGGCCCGTGTCTGCCTCGTGGCCGGCGACGGCAAGATTTTGATCAACAGGCGTGATATCGACGATTACTTTGGGCTGGAGACGCTCAAGATGACAGTACGCCAGCCGCTGGTGCTCACGGACACGGGCAGCCGGTTTGACGTGCTGGTGAACGTGCGCGGCGGCGGTCTTACGGGCCAGGCCGGCGCGATCCGTCACGGCATTTCCAGGTCGCTGTGCAAGGTGGACGGCGATCTTCGCCCGGCGCTGAAAAAGGAAGGCTTTCTCACGCGCGATCCGCGCATGAAGGAGCGCAAGAAGTATGGCCTAAAAGCCGCGCGCCGCGCGCCTCAGTTCAGCAAGCGCTAAAGATGTGCGGACAAACCGTTTCCTGCCCGTCCGGGATCGTCTTTTTGCGCGATACCGCATTGGCAAGGGCGGCGTAGTGTTGTTACCCTCTGCCGCGTTCCGGTATGGCCGCGCCGCGATACCATTGTGCGAATTGGCATTGCGGCGCTCTGTACCGAGATGAACCTTCGCTTTGCTTTATCGGCCGCCGGACGCGTTTGGCTTGGGTTCCTCAGCCTCGCCGCGCACAAGAATCCGACCGAATCCGGGCGTTGCGTTTCAAGTTATGGACATACACCGAAGGATGCGTTGTTCGCAAAAGGAGTTGTCGCGTGAGCGAGAACTCCTTTTTGGTTTTTTTATACTATTTTGCGACAGATTAAACGGTACGCTTGCCAGGAATAGTATAGCGTTGACAGGAGGATTTGAGATGCGTGATGTGATCATCGTTGGCGGCGGCCCTGCCGGGCTGACGGCCGGGCTGTATGCCGCGCGGGCTGGGATGGACGCGCTGCTGCTGGAGAAGATGACGGCGGGCGGCCAAGTGGCGCTCACCAGCCGGATCGAGAACTACCCGGGGTTTTCGGAGGGCATCGACGGGCCTGAGCTCTGTATGATGATGGAAAAACAGGCCGTGCGTGCGGGGGCGCGGATTGTCTACGCAGGCGTGCTGGAGATTGACTGCAAGGGACGCCGCGTGCGCACGTCCTCGGGCTGGGAGGCCGGCGGCCGGCTCGTGCTGGCGACGGGCGCAAAGGCGAACCGGCTGGGCGTGCCGGGCGAGGAGCGGCTTCTCGGCCGGGGCATCAGCTTTTGCGCGACGTGTGACGGCGCGCTGTACCGCGGCAAGCGGGTGGCGGTGATCGGCGGGGGCAACAGCGCGGCGGAGGAAGCGCTGTACCTGGCGGGCATCGGCTGTGAGGTGATCCTGGTGCACCGGCGGGACAGCCTGCGCGCCGAGGCCGCGCTGGTGGAGCGGGTGATGGCAAACGCGGCTATCAAGCCGCTGTGG
>WRGP01000049.1 GCA_009787135.1 Bacillota bacterium
GGCGCTGGTACCGTATGACTCGCCTATCCGCAGCCTCGGCATCCTGTTCTATAACACGCTCTTTGACGAGAACGCCTCCTGCCACTTCGCGTTTGGCGAAGCGTATCCCTGCCTTGCGGGCGGCATGGAGATGGACAAGGAGGCGCTTAGGCGGCATGGGCTCAACGACTCGGTCACCCACAACGATTTCATGATTGGCACGCCCGATCTTATGATTACAGGCGTCACACGGGACGGCAAAGAGACGCCTGTGTTCGTGGACGGGCAGTTTGCGCTGTAGCCATGCGTTTGTTGCAAAGAGGTTTGGGGCGCGGCCTGCCGGTCATTGGCTCTGTGTTACAAACGTGATATTTTGTCAAACGTACAGGATAATCGACCACGAAAAAGAGGTGGCTGTATGGAGCGCTTGGTAATAGTGGCCCTGGGGCCGGGTCACGCGGAGGATATGACCCTGCAGGCGGCGGACATGCTCCGCCGGGCGAGTCACGTGCTGCTCAGAACAGGCCGGCACGGCGCGGCGGAATGGCTGAGGGGGCAGGGCATTCCCTTTGAGACGCTGGATGCGCTATACGGCCGCGCGGAGGACTTTGACGCGCTAAACCAAAACGCCGCCGCGGAGGTGCTTCGCCGTCTGTCACGGGGCGCGCTATGCTATGGCGTTCCCGATCCGCTAACGGACGCGACCGTGGCCGCGCTGAAAGCAGGCGGTACGGCTTTTACCGTCGTCGCGGGCGTCACGCAGGCGGATCACGCGCGGGCGCGGGCGCTGGAGTCGCCACTCCCCGCGGACGACCGCGTGACAATCGTTCCGGCCATAGAGATGTGCGCGCACCGGATCAACCCGTCGCTGCCCCTGCTGGTCACGGAGCTAAACAGCCGCCTGCTGGCGGGCGAGGTAAAGCTGTCCCTGCTTGATGTGTACGCGCCGGAGCGGCGCGTGCTCTTTGCCGGCGCGGTCATCCCGCTGGATACGCTGGACCGGCAGGCCGGGTACGGCCATCTCTCATACGCATACGTTCCGCAAAGCCCGCTGGGCGAGCGCGGCCGCTATACCTTCGGGGATCTGCTCGACATCATGGCCCGCCTGCGCAGGCCGGGGGACGGATGCCCTTGGGACCGGGAGCAGACGCACGAAACGCTTCGCGAATACGCGCTGGAGGAAGCGTATGAGCTTGTCGACGCCATTGACCGGGGGGACATGCCGGCCGTCGCGGACGAATTGGGGGACGTGCTGCTGCAGGTGGTGTTCCACGCGCAAGTGGCCAAGGAACATGGCGTGTTTGCCATCCGCGACGTGACCAGCGCGATCTGTCACAAGATGATTACGCGGCACGCGCACATCTTTGGGGAGCTTGCGTGCGAGACAGCCGACGACGTGCTGAGGAGCTGGGAAGCCATTAAAAAGAAGGAAAAGGGCCTGCAATCCTCCGTGGATTCGATGCGCGATCTGCCGGGCCGTTTGCCCGCGCTGATGCGCGCCGGCAAGGTACAGAAAAAGGCGCGGCAGGTCGGCTTTGACTGGGACGACCCGCTGGAGGCGCTGCAAAAGGTGGCCGAGGAGACGGACGAGGTGCGGCGGGAGCTGGAAGGCGGGCGAAACCCGGAGGATGAGCTGGGCGACCTGCTGTTTGCCGCGGTCAACGCCGCGCGGCTGGCGGGCGTGCAGCCGGAACTGGCGCTTGGGCGCGCGACGGACAAGTTCATCCGCCGGTTTGAGCGGATGGAAGCGGCCATTGCGGCGGATCAAAAACGGATAAAGGACATGTCGCTCCCGGAGATGGACGCGTACTGGGACCTCATAAAGCGGTCAGAAAGGGAAAAGCCATGAAGCCTGTGTTTTCGGTCATCATCCCCTGCTACAACGAGGAGGAGGTCCTTCAGGCAACCTATAGCCGGCTGGACGCGGCCATGCGGTCGCTTTCGGCGCCGTATGAGCTGATCTTTATCAATGACGGCAGCCGCGACAGGACGGGCGGGATGCTTGCCGCGCTGGCGCGGGAGCATGCGGAGGTACGCGCGCTGCATTTCACGCGCAACTTTGGGCATCAAATCGCCGTGACCGCTGGGCTTGACGCGGCGACGGGCGACGCGATTGTCATCATTGACGCGGATTTGCAGGATCCTCCGGAGGTCATTCCCGAGATGGCCGCCAAATGGCGTGAGGGATATGACGTGGTGTATGGCAAACGGGCGCGGCGCGAGGGCGAGTCGGCGTTCAAGAAGCTGACGGCGTGGGGGTTTTACAGGGTTCTCAAGGGCATGGTGGGATTTCCCATCCCGGCGGACGCGGGCGACTTCCGCCTCATCAGCCGCAGGGCCGCGGACGCGGTGCGCGCCATGCCAGAGCACAACCGGTTTCTGCGCGGCATGTTCGCGTGGGTTGGGTTCAGGCAAACGGAGGTGCTCTTCCAGCGTGACAGGCGCTTGGCGGGAGAGACGAAATATCCGCTGCGCAAGATGGTCAAGCTGGCGCTGGACGGCATCTTATCCTTTTCCCTCAAGCCTCTGTCCTGGATCACGGGCCTGGGTGTGGTTCTGACGGGAATCGGGACATTATGGTTATTGGTCCTGCTGATCCTCTGGGTGGCCGGGCGAGGCGGCGGCGGAAATGCCGCGCTGGCGGGCCTTAGCCTGTTGCTGGCCGGGCTGCTCATCCTGTGCCTGGGCATCGTGGGCGCGTATCTGGCGCGCGTCTACGATGAGGTCAAGAGGCGGCCGCTCTACCTTATCGCGGAGCGCCACGGGTACGGCGAAGCGGACGAGCCGCGCGTAAATTCCGAACATTCCAGCGAAATTTAATATAATATTCGGTTTTTTGCGCAAGCCGATTGATTTCACGCGTCTTTTAAGGTACAATTGTTGGTACTAAGGCGTGGAGGCGTATGGCGTATGGAGTTCATGAGGCAGCGCATTGCGCGGGACGGAAGGGCGCTGGACGGCAACATCTTGCTGGTGGATTCTTTTTTGAATCATCAGTTGGATATGGATCTGATGCGCGAAATCGGCCTTGCGTTTGCCGAGCGGTTTCAGGGCGCGGGCATTACCCGCGTGGTGACCGTGGAAAGTTCCGGCATCGCCCCGGCCGGCATGACGGCCCTGGCCCTGGGCGTTCCGCTGGTGGTCTTCAAAAAGCGCGCGTCACGCATCACGAACGGCACCGTGTACCAGGCCAACGTGCAGTCCTTCACCAAGAACACGCAATATGAAATGACCGTCTCCACAAAGTATCTGCCAAGGGGCGAGCGCGTGCTGTTTATTGACGATTTTCTCGCCATGGGCGAGGCCGCGCTGGGCGCGGCGAAGATCATCAAGGAGGCGGGATGCGAATTGGTCGGCATGGGCATTGTCATTGAAAAGGCGTTTCAGCCGGGGCGCAAGCGGCTGGATGATCATGGGCATGAGGTGTATTCCCTGGCGCGGATTCGGGCCATGTCGCCGGATGGGATTGAGTTTTTGCATGAAATCTGCTAAAAGAGCGGTTCCAACTCCGCAAAGGTTTATATCGCGCCTCTTCGCCGCACACTACGCGGCGAGGTGATTGTTTTGCTAAGAAAAGAAAAAGCGGCGGTATTTGCTATCGGCGCGGTCGGGTATCCCATGCTGGAACTTCTATACCGCAGGCGCACGCATTGGTCTATGGCCTTGGCCGGCGGCGCGTGCTTTACCGCCATCTACGCGATCCACGCCAGCCGCCGCCCCTTCCTCTCCCGCTGCGCGCGCGCCGCGGCCGGCGTGACCGCGATAGAATTCATGGCGGGCCTGATCGT
>WRGP01000050.1 GCA_009787135.1 Bacillota bacterium
AAGCGGCGGGATCGCGGGCCAGTCCGCGATACCCGGGCCGTAGACCAGCGGCTCGCCGGGCAGGGGATGGCCAAACCCGTTGTAGACGCGCTTTGCGTACACTTCACCTTCCCATAGGCCGTCCGGCGGGTTGGGCAAGGCGTACTCGATGTCCGTTGCGGGCGTGAGGCGGCCGCCGTTTCTGGCGGTGGCGGCGATGGAGCGCGCGTCCATCAGCGCTACGGCCGCGAGCTGCCCTTCGCCCGGTTTGGAACCCTCGCGGTTTGGGAAATTGCGCGTGGTATGGCGGACGGACAGGCTGCCGTGGCCGGGCACGTCGCCCGCGCCGAAGCAGGGGCCGCAGAAACAGGGCTTGATCACCGCGCCGGCTTCCATCAATTGCCGCAGGCTTCCGTTTTTCATCAGATCCAGCTGTACCGGCACACTGGCCGGATACACGCTAAGCGAAAAGCGGCCGGACCCGGTCGAACCGCCGGCCAGTATCGCGGCCGCCTCGCTGATGTTGTCGTACAGGCCGCCCGCGCAGCCCGCGATGACCCCTTGGTCAACAAGCACCCGGCCGTCCTTTGCCTTGCCGGCAAGGCGCAACAGCGATTGCCCGAACAGCGCGTTCGCCTCCCGCTCCACATCGCGCAGGAGGTCGCCAGCGTTCGCGATCATCTCGCGGAGCGGATAGGCGTTGGAGGGGTGGAAAGGCAGCGCGATCATCGGCTCGGCCTTTGAAAGGTCGACGCGGATCGCCGCGTCGTAATACGCCACGCCGCCGGGCGCGAGCCGCCGGTATTTTTCCGGCCGGCCGTGGCGATGGTAGAACGCTTCGACCGTTTCGTCCGTCTCCCAAATGGAGGAGAGGCATGCGGTCTCCGTCGTCATCACGTCCAGCCCTAGGCGGAAATCCATTGGCAGCGCACGGATGCCCGGCCCTACAAACTCAAGCACCTTGTTTTTGACAAAACCGCTCGCGTACACCGCCTTGCATAGCGCGAGCGCTACATCGTGCGGCCCGACGCCGCGGCGGGGCGTGCCTTCCAAATATACAAGCACCACATCGGGCTCCGGCAGGTCGTACCGGGCGGAGAGGAGCTGCTTGACGAGCTCCGGCCCGCCCTCGCCAATGCCCATGGCGCCAAGGCTGCCGTACCGCGTATGGCTGTCCGAACCCAGGATCATGTGGCCGCACTGCGCCATGGCCTCCCGTGCGTACTGGTGAATGACGGCCAGGTTGGCCGGGACATAGATCCCCCCGTACCGGCGCGCCGCGGATAGGCCAAAGAGGTGGTCGTCCTCGTTGATCGTCCCGCCGACGGCGCATAGGCTGTTGTGGCAGTTGGTCATCACGTAGGGCACGGGAAAGACCGTCATGCCGCTGGCTCGCGCGGTCTGCAGGATGCCCACATAGGTAATGTCATGCGAGATGAGGCTGTCGAACGCGATGCGCAGCCCATCCTCCCCACCCCTGTGGTGCGCGGCCAGGATGGATGCGGCGATCGTGCCTTGCCTGGCCAGTGCTTTGGCCGGGAGCGCCAAACCGGAGGCTTCCTCCCCGGACAGGAGCTTTCCTTCTTTTACATAGACGCCTTCGGCGATGCATGTGATCATAGACGAGCCTCCTCTTGCGGGATCAGTATAGCATAGGAAAAAGAGGATGACAAGAATTGCAACAAATGAATATGAAAAGTCAGTTTGGGTTTTGTTTTTTAGGAACGGCAAGTCAAAGGCGAAGTCAAAATGCATTATTTTCAAATTAATCTTGCATTTTTTTCAATTGTGGGCTATACTTTGGAAACTATCACGCAATAGAGAGGGGCATCATCATGCAGCAGAAGAGCGATGAGGTGTTGCTGGGGTATGTCAAGGGGCTGTGTGAAAATATTCGGCGGCAGTATACCGTTTCGCCGGAGCAGTTCGATTTGGAAAGCGTAAAGCGCGGCCTGCGCAACGCGGACGGCACGGGCGTGCTGGCGGGCGTCACGCGCATTGGCAGCGTACGCGGTTACCAAATGGTGGACGGCGCGCCGGAGCCCACACAGGGCCGGCTGTTTTACCGTGGCATTGATGTGATGGATATTGTCCAGGCGCATCAAAAAACGGGCGACTTTGGCTTTGAGGAAGTAGCCTACCTGCTGCTCTTTGGCCAGCTTCCCGCGCTGGTTCAGCTGGAGCGATACAACGCCATCCTCTCCGCGGCGCGCAAGCTGCCGGAGCATTTTACCGAGGACATGATCATCAAAGCCCCCAGCCCGAACATCATGAACAAGCTGTCGCGCGCCGTTTTGGCGCTGTACTCCTATGACGTGAATCCGGATGATATATCAACCGAGAACCTGATTCGCCAGTCCATTGAACTCATCGGCCGCCTGCCGGTCATCGTGGCGCACGCCTATTCCGTCAAGCGCCACTACTATGACGGGGAATCGCTGTTTATCCATGTGCCCAAAGAGAATTTGTCCATGGCGGAAAATTTCCTGCACATGCTGCGCAAGGACAATCAGTTCACGCCGGAGGAAGCGCGTTTGCTGGATATGATGCTGATCATCCACGCGGAGCACGGCGGCGGCAACAACTCCGCCTTCGCCTGCCGCGTTCTTTCCTCTTCCGGCACGGATACGTACGGCGCTATCGCCGGGGCGATCAGTTCCCTCAAGGGCCCGCTCCACGGCGGCGCCAACACCAAGGTCATGGCGATGTTTGAGGACATCCGCGCGAATGTAAAAGACCCGGCGGATGAGGAGGAGGTATACCGTTATGTATGCAAGATCCGCGACAGGGAGGCGCATGACCGCTCAGGCAAGATTTACGGGCTGGGCCACGCGGTCTACACGCTTTCCGACCCGCGCGCCGTGCTCCTGAAACGGTATGCCATGCAAATGGCCGAGGAAAAGGGTTTTATGGCGGAATTCCGGCTGATGGAGGCCGTGGAGCGGCAGGGCATCCGCGCGCTCAACGAGAAGCTGGGCAAGCGCAAGAGCATCAGCGCGAACGTGGATATGTACTCGGGCCTGGTCTACAAGATGCTGGGCATTCCGGAGGAACTGTATACCCCGCTCTTCGCCATCGCCCGCATCGCGGGCTGGTGCGCGCACCGAATCGAGGAAGTGCTGGTCGCGGACCGCATCATCCGGCCGGCGTACCGGGCGGTGATGGAGAACGCGGAGTATGTGCCTATGGAGGCGCGGGGATAGGGGGAACGAGGGGAAACGAAGCGAGAGAGGAAGACAACCGGGGATGTCTTCTTTCTTTTCATGGGAAAAGAAAGAAGCAAAGAAAAGCCGTTTTGTTTCAATTTAGGAGGGAATCCAAAGGGTAAAGCCTTTGGGTTCCCTTTTTGTGTTTGAGGAAGGCGGCTATGTTACAAGCGAAACATTGTCGGTATCGGGACGGGAAAGAAAGGTCTACACAATGACCGAAAAAGGGTTGGGCGCTTTCAAAATAGCGATGGAAGTGTGGGGACATACCGCAGAATTGATACAGGATTCCATACGGCAAGTATCTTGCGAACCGATAAGATGACGTGAGTTCGACGATACCGGACGGCCCTTGAGTTTTGAAGGTTACGCCGTCATTGCGAGCGTGCGCTCACAATGACGGCGTGGGACACGCGCAATGACAGGGTCTGGGCATGGGTCAAATAACCGTCGAACTGGTATTTTACGGATAAACGCGCCTTGTCAATGCCCGCAATGGCTCGACGCGCATAAAAATACGCATTGAGCCCAACTCAATGCGTACCTTTTCAATCAAAAATCCCTTCATGCCCCGCCACACAAATGGCAAGCCACAAAATGCCCCGGTTCTATCTCGCGTAGCGGCGG